>JBGMRC010000174.1:0-3334 GCA_048061075.1 bacterium
GGACCAGAGCCAACGCTATGAGCATTATCCCGGCATAGTTGACCGGAAGCACCTGGAAGGCGAAAAAAGCCAGTATGAGTGCTATCCCGCCCAGTGCTCCCGGCAGGATAACACCGGGGTTTGCAATTTCGAAAAAGATCCCGTAGATCCCGAGCATCATAAGCAGATAGGCAACATTGGGGTCGGTTATCGCCGCAAGTATCCTGCGGCGAAGGTCCATGGGTCTTTCCTCGATGTCGGCGCCCGCGAGGGCAAGAATCCTTTCCTTCCCCTCTATTTTTACTGTCCTGCCCTCTATCTTTTCAAGGAGCTCTTCCAGGTTTTCAGCTATCAGGTCGATAACACCTTCTTCCAGCGCCTCCCTTTCAGTGGAGGAGATGCTCTCCCTGACGGCCCTTTCAGCCCACTCGGCGTTCCTGCCGTTCTTTTGGGCAATGCTCTTTACGAAAGCAACAGTATCATTGATAACTTTCCGGGCCATAACATTTTCATCTGAGGCGGTTTCGTCACCGGACCCCCCGTCTTTTTCCATGTCCTTATCCGTTTCATCCCCATCCTTGCTATTATCCTCGTCTTTTTTCTCCTTCTTCTCTTTCTTCTTCCCGAAAAACCCGCCGCCGCCTATGTTCACCGGATGAGCGGCCCCGATATTAGTCCCCGGGGCCATGGCCGCCACATGGGCGGAGAGGGTTATGAATACCCCAGCCGATGCGGCTCTTGCCCCCGAAGGGTGTACATATACAGCTACCGGTACCGGGGAAGCCATTATGGCCTTTACGATATCTCGCATGGAGCTCATTAATCCGCCGGGCGTATCGAGTTTCAGGACAAGGAGATCAACATCCTCCACGGCGGCTTCCTTTAGCCTTGTCTCAATATATTCGGAAGTGACGGGGTTTATAGCCCCCTCTACAGTTATCACAACTACTTTTGGGCGGTCTGCTGCTGTTGATGAAACTGGCCTGCCCCCGTCCTGATCACCTATCCCCGCTGCGGGGAGGAGCCACATCAGTAAAAAGGAGATACCGAGCAGGACCGCAGTTCTGGCCCTGAATTGAGATCTCAAGCAGTTCCTTGAATACACGGTCCTTACACCTTCTCTTCCAGGGCTGAAATCGGCACCGCCATTCCGTGGATCTGATCCACCAGATCAGCGCCTCTCTTTTTAAAGGGTACCATAAGCAGTGACTGCCTGGCGCCCCTTTGTGACGGTAATGCAATTTCCCTGGCGTGGGCCGCCATGGCCATGATCTTATATATCTCGTTGGCGTGAACCAGTGCCGGATTTTTTCTAATAATAAGCTTCCTGTTGTATGGGATGGCTTCACTCGGGAAATCCGCAATCAGATAGAGCACAGACAAATCTTGGCGGGTCGGAGCGTGCGCTCCGATCCCCTTCGTCGCATCTATTCCTCTCCCATAATTGGATTGGCCTTTATCTTGACCTTTCCGTCCTCCACAACAACCCTGTATTCGACGCTGGAGCAGTTATACTTCTCCTTGATAGAATCAGTCTGTTTTTTCACCATCTCCCTTACCCTGGGCAGATCGGGGACCTGTTTGCTTCCAAGATCCCTGTACTCCTGAGTGAGTTTGCGGTAAAGCGACTCTACGAGAACACGATCGGTTTGCGCGGAACTGATCTCGAATATGCCATTCCTGGCCCGGGCAAGGACCATATCAGAATCCCTGCGGCGGACGTTCTTTCCCTCTTCCAGATCCCGCAGGTTTCTCTGCCAGAAATTCAGGTAAGTGTTGTATCTGGCTATTACCTGCTGGAGCCTGAACTGAAGAGCGGTATTCGGGGCTTTGGTTGTGGCCATCGCCCTTATCTCTCTTGCCACTTCATCAGCCAACCTTGAGGGCGAAGTTTTCAGTATGCCCACAAAATATTGATCGTACTGAGCCTTCAGCAGGTTGATATTATTTTCCAGCTTTTGAATACGGTTTACCATGTCCCCTGACGTAAAAATACCCTGGAAAAAAGATTATAAATCCATTTAATCGATATAAACAGAAGGATAACAGAACAGCCTGTCTATTTCAAAACCTTTACAGTTTGGTGTTGCGAAATTAGAGATTGGATATTAGAGGTTGTTGATTGTTGTTTTGTACTATCAACTAATTGCTGGTCACCTGGGGCATGGGACGCGGGCCGTGGTGGTAATAATTAACCACCACGACCCTTGACAGCCTAAAATGTTGCTGAAATAATCTCACACTTGCGGTTCTGCCGCCCGTACTTTTCATGTTCAAGGAGTCGTTGTAACGGAGATGGCAACCCCTGACGAAAGCTCATTGAGAATTGTTATCCTTGCCGCAGGCAAGGGTATGCGGATGAAATCCTATCTTCCCAAGGTTCTGCACACCCTTGGAGGGAAACCTTTAATAAGCTATACTCTCTCGCTGGCAGCAGGTCTGGCCGCCCAGAAAACTGTTCTGGTTCTGGGTCACAGAGCCCAGCTCGTCCAGTCCAGCATGCAGGATTATGCTAAATGTGAGATAGTCATCCAGGATCCCCAACTGGGAACCGGACACGCTCTGCTGCAGTGCCTGGACTTCTTTTCAGATTTTCAAGGCGCTGTCCTGATTCTGTCCGGGGATGTGCCCATGCTGCTGCCTGAGACTGTAAACGACCTCCTTGCATCCCACAGGCGGAGCGGCGCTACAGTGTCAGTTCTTACATCGAACCTTAAAGATCCTACGGGATACGGCAGGATAGTAAGGGATGAGGACACAAAGCCTGTCGCCATACGGGAACAGAGGGATCTGTTACCGGGTGAGGATGAGATAACTGAAGTAAACATGGGCGTCTACGCCTTCGACGCCCCTTTTCTGGCCGGGGAGCTTCCCCGTTTGAGTAACGACAACGCCCAGGGTGAATACTACCTGACCGATCTGGTTTTGGCAGCTTCAGGAACGGGAATGACAGTAACGACACACTCCCTGAAAGACCCTGATCAGGCTCTGGGTATCAATACTCTGGCTGAACTCGCTGCCATGGAGGTCGTCATGCGAAATGAAATATTAACGAAGTTGATGGACTCAGGAGTCCGCATCATGGACCCGGCGACGACATATGTTGACGAAACAGTAAAGATCGAACCTGATGTTTTACTTCATCCCATGACGTTTCTACATGGAGAAACCTCAATAGGAACAGGGTCGGTTATCCACCCCGGCGCAGTGATAAGCGATTCCATCATCGGAGAGGATGTCATTGTCAGGCCCCACTCTATTATAGACAGCTCCATCATTGAAAAGGGCGCGGCAGTGGGGCCCTTTGCCCACATCAGGCCGGGAACCCACCTGAAAGAGGACTCCCGCATCGGCA
>JBGMRC010000175.1:0-3320 GCA_048061075.1 bacterium
CGAAGCTAAAAGGGGGTTGCGAAGGCGAGTGATTACACCCAAAAGCCCGGCCTTCAGAGTATATATGCCGATATTTCGATACGCGTCCCTTTACGGCTCTGTGGTGAGACGGAAGGATTAGATCTTAATGCGCTCTTTGCCGGTGTAGACGGTCATGCGTTCGCCGCGGACATAGCCTGCCAGGGTGAGGTTAACCCTTTCGGCCAGATCAAGTGCCAGTGTGGTGGGAGCAGAGCGGGACACTACAACCGGGACACCCATTTTGGCTACCTTGATCACGATCTCCGACGAGAGGCGCCCGGTGGTGATGAGGATCTTGTCGCGAAGGGGAATATCTTCCAGGAACGCGGCGCCCCGGATCTTGTCCACGGCGTTATGCCGGCCTATATCGTCCCGGAATATTATTATCTTATCCGGGTCGGCAAGCGCGCTGTTGTGGACCCCTCTTGTAGACTTGTACAGGTCGGACATCTGGTTCAGCTCTGCCATGAGGGAGTAGACCTGCTCCGGAGACAGCTTCAGGTCGGAATCCACTGATCTTGAGTGGAGCGAATCGAGGACACTGTAAAAGGTTGCTCCCTTGCCGCATCCGGAGGTGACCGTTCTTTTTTCCCAGAGGTCCTCGACCAGAGACAGGTCACCGGAAACGTTGACATCCGCTGTTCCCGCCTCATCGTCCATGTCAATTGAAACAAGGTCCTCCTTGTTCGTCAGGAATCCCTCCGAGAGCAGGAAACCCAGGGCAAGCTCACGGTTGGCATCACCGGTCGTGACCAGGGTGATAAGCTCCCGGTTGTTCAGGTAAACTGTCAGGGGTAATTCCCTCACTATCTGTATTTCTTCTTCGGCAGCAGCCACACCCTTCAGGATGACTACCGGCCTGGTCTCCTGCTGCTTTCCCATCACTTCTCTCCGACAAGCTCTGTCAATTTGATCTCATCAATTATCTCTATGCCGAGATCCCTGGCCCTGGCGAGCTTGCTTCCCGGATCGCTGCCGGCGACAACGAAACTGGTCTTGCCGCTTACAGCAGATGAAACCCGTCCTCCAAGCGCCTGGATCCTTTTTTCAGCCTCATCCCTTGAAAAATGCTCCAGCTTTCCAGTAAGCACAAAAGTCAGACCCTCAAGCTTCGTCCCTGTGGGATCTGTTTCGCTTTTGGGATTTACACCGGAGTCAAAAAGTCTTTCAACAACCTCACGGTTCTTCTCCTCGCTGAAAAAGGAAGCGACCGATGCCGCGATGCCAGGTCCTATTTCATGTATGGCAACAAGTTCATCTTCCGTCGCATCCATGAGCCTGTCAAGGGCTCCGTACCGTTGGGCCAGTATCTCAGATACCTGGGAACCTACAAGTGGTATACCCAGCGCGTATATAAATCGCGTCAAGGTCGTGTCTTTGGAATTTTCAATTGATTTGAGGAGATTTTCCGCTGATTTATCCGCATAGCGCTCCAGAGACAGGATGACATCCTTATTGAGCTTATAAAGGTCTCCCGGGTTCGACACTATTTCACTCTCTACTAACTGTGAGATCGTCATACTTCCCAGACCCTCAATGTCCAGCCCGCCTCTGGACGCGAAGTGGAAGATCCGCTCCTTGACCTGGGCGGGGCACGCCATGTTTGTGCACCTGTGTGCCGCTTCGTCTTCCAGGCGTATCACCTTGCTGTCACATACCGGGCATCTGGCGGGAATCCGGAAGGTCTTTTCACTACCGGTCCTCCTGTGTTTCAGGACCTCTACGACTTCAGGAATAACATCCCCTGCCCTCTGGATGATGACTGTGTCCCCGACCCTCACGTCCTTCCTGTCCATCTCATCCTGGTTATGTAAAGTAGCTCGGGAAACGGTCACCCCCCCGACATTGATCGGTTCAAGGACGGCAACCGGGGTCAGGGAGCCGACCCTGCCGACCTGGACAATAATATCCAATACACAGGTGGTAGCCTGCTCCGGCGGGAATTTGTAAGCTACCGCCCATCTCGGGCTGCGGGATACCTCTCCCAGTTCCTCCCTTACGGCAAAACTGCCTACCTTGATCACCATACCGTCTATCTCATATGGGAGTTCATCCTTGATCGAGTGCAACTCACCGTAAAAGTCAAGAGCCTCTTCGATACCAATACACTTTCTTCGAAGTGGATTTACCTTGAATCCCAATTCAGCCAGATAATCCAGGAGTTCGGCCTGGCTCTCCGGTACTTCGCCCTCCACCACACCAATTGCGTAGAAGAATCCATCAAGAGGTCTTGTGGCCGTTACATTGGGATCTAGCTGCCTCACGCTCCCGGCCGCGGCGTTCCTTGGATTGGCGAAGGGCTGCTCTCCCGCGGCTTCCCGCCTTTGGTTCAGATCCTCGAAATCCTTCTTTTTCATGAATACCTCACCACGGACATCGAGACGGGCAGGTATGGTTAAGCCTACCATCAGCCTGAGGGGTATGGAGTGTATGGTTCTCAGGTTCGCGGTGATATCCTCACCGGTACTGCCGTCGCCCCGGGTGGAACCCAATGTGAAGATACCGTTTTCGTAGACCAGCTCAACACTGACGCCGTCCAGTTTGGGCTCTGCCAGATAGTGTATTTTCTGATCGGTTCCCAGTATTCGTCTGGCTCTCTCATCGAACTCCATGGCCTCCCGTTCGTTAAAAGCGTTAGCCAGGGACAGCATGGGGATGGTGCGGGTAACAGAGCCGAAATCCTCCCGGGGAGGCGCCCCCACCCGCTGAGTGGGAGAGTCGGCAGTTACAAGTTCGGGATGGGCCTCCTCGAGCTCCTGAAGTCGGCGCAGAAGACGATCGTATCCCTCATCTGGGATCTCGGGGCTGTCCAGGACGTAATAGAAGTGATTATGACGCCGGATCTGCTCCTTTAGCGATTCGGCTTCCCTTTTAATTTCATCCGGAACCATCGGATTATTTTACCACAATGAATCACTTAGGTGATATATGGGCTATTGGAAATTGAGTTTAGAACATTAGAGCATTAGAAATTAGACATTGGAAATTCGACATTCGAATGGCCGGGTTTTTGGGTGTAATCACTCGCCTTCGCAACCCCCTTTTAGCTTCGCTTCGTGATTCACCAAAACCCCGTCCTCCCTTCATTTATAACGCCTTGTGCCTGTAACTGGTCATTTCCAAACCCAGAGCCCAGAGCCTATAGCCTGTTTTACACATTACACATTACCCATCACGCATTACGCGTCACGCATCACGTGATCTTTACAGCGCTACAAACCTGAGGATCTGGTAGATGAGAATAGTAAGCAGGGCAGTCAGAGGAACCGTGATCAGCCAGGAATTTACGATATTTCTGA
>JBGMRC010000176.1:0-1133 GCA_048061075.1 bacterium
CTATCCGTGAAAAGTTTATTTTCCCGTTGATCCGCTGGGCAATACTGATAGTACTGGCACCCAGACAGATGCCCACGGATTCGCTTGAGTTGGTTTCAGAAGTAGACATATCAGTCCCGGCTTCTTTTCGAATCAGTCGTTTGTGAGATTAGAGTTCCAATAATATAGCAAATCATCCTGCTTTTTCCCAAGAAGTATAATCAGTTCCGTCTCTTCGGGTGCAGTTATCGCACTGTTCAGGTTACAGATGGGTTACAGTTTTTGTTCAGAGCATTAGAAATTAGAGCATTGGAAATTAGAGCATTGGAAATTAGAAATTGGAGAATATACTTTCACTCCTCCCACCAGCCGCCTTCGCGTAAAGCTTCGTCTAATCACTCATCACGCGTCACGCATTACGCATCACTCGTTACGATCGAAAAGACTACGACTTTTAAGCCTATGACCTCAGTTTATCATATATCAACTCAGTTTTTCTTGAAGGAACAATGCCCAGGATAGTCGATAGTGTCCTTTTGCAGCGGTTATAGACAGCTATTCCCTCGGCTTTTCTGCCAAGCTTCAGGTAACAGGTCATCAGGCGTCGGTAAAAATCCTCAGCCAGTTCATCGATCTCCAGGGCCCGGTTGTACCATTCGATGGCGCTGTCCCAGTTCTCCAGTTTCTCCAGGTACGTACAGAGTTTTCTTATTTTCCTGAAATACCTGCTGTGAAGACGCTCCTGCATGGATATAGACCACGACTCTCCTTTTTCTTCGGGCAGAAACTGACCCTTAAACCCCTTGAGCATATTTTGAGTTGATTCCAAAGAATCAGTCCCGGGTTCGGGTTTTTCCAGTGTTACTCCTATCTGATCCATAGCCCTTTCAAAGGCCCAGATGTCGAGCCAGCAGTACTCCGGGTTGAGAAGGAGCCGTCCCTCGCTCAATATGAGCGCATCAGTACCTATGATGCGGCGCAGCCTGTGGAGTGTCGTTGCGAAGGATTGGTGGGCCATATCCCCATCAGCCTCAGGCCATAGAGCGTCGGTTATTTGCTCCTCCCTGACATCCTTTCCTCCGAAAGAGATAAGTGCTTTGAGCATGGATAGCGGTTTCATCTGGGCCTTACGGGAAGATTTTACAAGTTTACCT
>JBGMRC010000176.1:1233-3310 GCA_048061075.1 bacterium
TGCCCAGAGCCATCGTTCTTTCTATTAATTGCGCTGTTTTCCTTTTCTGCCCTGAAAGTAGGGCAAGATAAGATTCGTTTTTCAGGCACATGTAATCGATAAGAGGAGGATATTTTCCGCTGTCACCATCATGAGGCTTCGCAATTTTCCGTGCATTCATCAGGTGATCCCTGGCTCTATCCAGTTCCTCCATTTCGATCAGTACCTGAGCTTTACCTATATGCATGATGGCCTCAGCGTAGGGATGGCCTGCTTTCTGTACCAGTTTTAGACCTGTATCGGCGTACCGCTGGGCCGATGATATATCATTTCTGCATAAAGCCTCCCATGCGGCGAGAAAATAATATTGTCCTACTATCAAAAGACGGTCGAAATTGATGATGGAACTCATCCTGTCCAGCAGTTGTTTCCCGGTATGAAATTTCCCCGTACTCAAGGACCCGTAGATCCCGTAGGAAAGTAGCATTTCATCCCATACATGTATGCCTGTGGAATCTGCCTCCTTGAGGCCTTTTTCCACCGCTTTCATGCTTTCATCGAAGGAGCCCCTGAAACAATCGTAAACTGCGTCAAGGGCATGGACAAATATCCTGGCAAGTGGGGTAATATGAACGTCACCGGAGCGCATTTTCTGAGTTATCTCCTTGAGAACTATCCCTCCCTTTGGAAGGCTCCCTCTCCAGCCGTAGTAATGCAGGAGCTGGTTGGCCAGCATGATCTGCTGACTTCTGTCAGTAGTCGTGGCCATCAGGGTCCTGGCCCGCTCTTCCCAATCCAGGATCTTCGGGTTATATGGCTGTCGGTGCATCAGGGCGGAGAACATGCTCAATACAACCCGTGCCTCAGCATTTCTGGAGGGGAAGTCTTTGAAATGTGCCAGTATCTTTTCCAGCTCTTCGATCCAGTAGTCTAACGGGGCAAAATCGCTCCATTCGATCGTGTACGTTTCTACAACTCTTGACCAGGCAAGAAATGCTCCCTCAGCTTCCTCCCGGGTGAAAAACTCCCTATAGGCCCTTGATAGATTGTTGCGGGCTTTGGCCGGATCGAAAGGAATCCTGCAGACTCCCAACCAGTAGTCTACCCATGGGTTCTTCTTGATCGTTGCTTCAGGCAGCCGTTCGATCCACTCAAGGAGGAGACGGTGCCTGCCCTGGGTGAACATGTCGTCCGCAGTAATTGTTATGAGCTTTTTCAGTCCCTCCCAGTCGCTGGCATCCGTGTAGAGTTCGGCTGCATCTTCGAACATGTTGGACTCAACCAGAATATCAGCAGCGTCACGAAGAAGATTTCGCGTGTTCTCTTTGCCGAACTGATCCGTTACTCGCATCCGCAGAAAATCCCTGAAAAGAGGGTGATACTGGTATTGGGGCTGGGGGTAGTTATGCTTCTCTGTAAACAGATGATTGCTGTAAAGATAATTAAGTATCTGCCTGGCGCGGTAATTGCCTGTCATCTTCTCAGCCATCTCAGGAGTCATTCTTGGTAGAAAGGAGGTCCTGAAGTAGAAGTCGCGATACTCAGGATCGATTTTTCGAATTATCTCCTCTCCGAAGTAATTTATGATCTCATCGGGGGTTACCTCTCCAAGAGGTGCCAGCTCATCACCAGAGACCTTGTTTTGTTCCAGCATTAGCACAAGGCCGGCCGCCCATCCGTCCAGCTTGTCGTAGAGCTGGCGAATTGATCTGTTGGTGTACCTGTCTTTCCCGCGCATTCGGATTATACTTGTGAATTCCTCCAGGGACAGACGCAGCTCGTCCCATCCGATTAATTCCATCTGGCGATTCGCTCTCAGGCGGGAAAAGGTTGGAACAGGGCCCAGGCGGCTGATGAGGATGATATTTATTCCTTCGGGTATCCTGGACAGGCCGTCCAATTTTCACCTCGCTTCGCTAATTCAGCAGGATCCTCTTTTCTAAGCACAATATTTATTTTGAGTGGTTACAGATAGGTTACAGATCATATTTCGGAAATTGGAAAATAGAGATTGGAGATTGGATACTAGAAGTTGCAAGTTGTTGTTTGCGAACTTTCAACCTTCAACTTTCAACTTTCAACCTTCAACTTTCAACTT
>JBGMRC010000177.1:0-1454 GCA_048061075.1 bacterium
GCTATCTTCAGGGATGCTGCCGCCGTTCGCTTTCCGATCCTGGTCTGGAGCATGTAGAGTTTACCGTCCTGAATAGTGAACTCCAGGTCCAGCATGTCTTTATAATGTTTTTCCAGTTTCTTGTAGGTCCTGTCCAGATCCCTATATGCGGCAGGTATAGATTTTTTCAGCTCGTTGATATGAAGCGGGGTCCTGATTCCCGCCACCACATCCTCGCCTTGAGCATTAATAAGATACTCAGCGAAGAACTTCTTCCGTCCAGTGGAGGGATCTCTTGTGAAGCCGACACCAGTTCCGGAACCATCGCCCATATTACCGAAAACCATTGCCTGGACGTTGCACGCCGTTCCGAGGTCGTGAGGGATGGCGTTCAGGTTTCTGTATGTCTTGGCCCTCTCACCGAACCATGAGTCAAATACGGCGTTAGTGGCAAGTCGGAGCTGCTGTAATGGGTCGCTGGGGAAGTTTTTTCCGGTCTCCTTCTTGTAGATCTTCTTGAACTGCCCGGAGAGCTCTTTCAGATCGTTGGCCGTCAGATCTGTATCTTCAGAAACACCCTTTTTCTCCTTCATTTTATCCAAAGCGCTTTCGAAGGCTAACCTGTCGATGCCCATTACGGTGCTTCCGAACATCGAAATGAGCCTTCTGTAGGTATCATAAGCAAAGCGCTCATTTTCCGTTTTTTTAATAATTGCTTTCAGCGTCTTTTCGTTGAGGCCGAGATTAAGGACCGTGTCCATCATTCCGGGCATGGAGAATTTAGAGCCAGAGCGGACAGACAGTAGAAGGGGATTCACTGAATCACCTAACTTCATTCCCATGGATTTTTCAACCTTCTTCAGGTTTGCAAGAACCTGATCCCACATTCGCGGAGGATATTTCTTTTTGTTCTCAAAATAGAAATTGCATGCTTCTGTAGTGATGGTAAATCCAGCCGGGACGGGGATCTTCAGGTTTACCATATTTGCAAGCCCGGCTCCCTTCCCGCCAAGAAGATCCTTCATCTTCGCGTTTCCATCAGCTTTACCGTCTCCGAAATAGTAAACATACCTCTTTGCCATAACTACCCTCCCTAAAACTGTGTTGAATTAAAAAAAACCATCTATCCACAAAGCCAGCAAGTTGCTTGGACGGGGCATTGAGCCCCAATATTCCTCGACTTGGCGGGATATTGGCCGGTATCCCTTCTCAACTCTATCCGTGTATTGGTTGAGCTTCCCTCCATCCCAGGTGCCGTGGTTTAGCGACAAACTTTATCATTTTTCCGGTTAAAAAGCTAATGTTAGCAGTGGTTTTGTGATGAAAAATCGTCAGGGATCGCTTAATTGGAAGTGGGTTTCTGGTTTTTGAAGTTTTGCTCTGACCCCATTACAAGAGCGTAACGCAGGGTTTCGCTGGGCGCCCATTCGGGCGAATCGCTGAGTGTCGCAGAGAAAAACCATTCCCTCTCCCCT
>JBGMRC010000177.1:1554-3304 GCA_048061075.1 bacterium
AATTTCCAATTTCGGATCTCGAATTTCAATAATAAAACCACTTTTTATTTGACGCAGCAAATGTTGTCTGGTATCAGTTTATTACTTACTACATCTCCGGTTCAGATACTTAAGGGGGGAGTGGAGCAATGGAAAATAAACCGGATTTGTAATTTCCTTCAAGCAATCTGAAAATTCTATTTCTGCATGCGCTTTCGGCTGCGTGCATTTGCGCAAACAACTCATTAACCGGTAGAAAAGGAGATGAGCATGAGAACGATGAAGGTTATTGTTGTAATGGCAGTGGCTCTGGGCCTTATGATGGTGCCCGCGCTCTCCATGGCTGCTGTAGATAAAGTGGTCATCGGACATCCCGCGGCGCTCTCAGGCAAGTACGCCAAGGCCGGCAACCAGGCAGTGGGTGGTATTGTGGCCGTCGTGGACTGGGTCAACTCCGCGAGAGGCGGTATCAAGGTTGGTGGAAAGAAAGTCCCCCTTGTCTACAAGAACTACGATAATGAGTCCAGGAAGGAGATGGTTACAAGTCTCCTGGAGAGGCTGATCACCACAGACAAGGTAAACTTTGCATTTTCAGCCTACAGTTCCGGCCTGACCCTGGCTGGTGCTCCTATCGCTGAGAAATACCGCATAGTCTACATGGATCACGGTGGTGCCTCGGACAAGATCTTCCGTCAGGGATTCGAATATATCGTCCAGACGATCGGTCCCGGCTCCAGGTACCATGCCGGCACACTGGATATGGTCAGGAAGATCGATCCCGGTGCCAAGAGAGTTGCTCTTGCTTATGAGGACTCGGAATTTGCAAGGTCAGTCATGGATGGTGCCGCTATAAAGGCCGAGGAGTTGGGCTTTGATGTGGTATTCAGGCGCACCTATCCCAAGGGCGTGACCGATCTGACTCCACTCCTTTCCGACCTGAAAGCAGCCAAGCCCGAATTTATTCTCGGTGGCGGCCACTTCCAGGATGGGCAGCTGTTTACCAGGCAGCTTGCTGACCTTGACATCAATCCCAAGCTGCTTTCCCTTATCGCCGCTGCCACTCTCCCCGCATTCAAAGATGCTCTGGGAGACCTGTCCGAAGGCGTGATGGGCCCCTCCCACTGGGAGTACGGAGTTAAATTCTCCAAGGAGGCCGCCAAGAAGGCTAAAACAAAGTGGATCGGCCCCAGCCAGGATGAGTTCGTGTCCCTGTTCAAGAAGGCTGTAGGCAAGGATCTTCTGCCGTCTTACCATGCCGCTGAAGCAGGAGCCGCGGTTCTCGCGCTGGTCCTGGCAGTTGAGGAGGTTGGAACAGTGGACTCCGATGCAGTCCGCAAGGCCCTCGGTAACCTGGAGTTCATGTCCTATTATGGAACCTGGGACGTTGATGATACGGGCAAGCAGATAGGTCACCCAATGGTAGATGTCCAGTGGCAAAATGGCGTGAGACAGATCGTTTGGCCCCTGGCTGCCAAAACAGCTGACGTCGCCTACCCGAAAAAGAAGTTCTAGCCGAACCCTAAAGATCGGCTGATAAGCAGGTCAGACCCTGCCAGTCAGCTTTGGGATAACTAACGGTCTGGGCAAAAAATAGTGTGTATTGCATCCAGGTAAACAACAACTTATTTTCGGGCTCCTTGTCAGGATTGACTTCCTGGAAAGGGGCCCTCTTGTATATATTTAATTCTGTGTATCGTGTTTCTGGAATGTGAGGGCTTAAAGTGATAGCTGAACAGTTGGCAGGGAACCTCATACAGGGGGTTATACTGGG
>JBGMRC010000178.1:0-3289 GCA_048061075.1 bacterium
AAAGAACGCCCTGGGGAGGATCTATGCCCAGGGCGGTAAAAAGATCGGGGAATTTCAAGGGAAGCTCTATCATCTCTCTTACAAGGCTGAGCTCCTTTTCCAGGCCCCCGATATCCTCATATGAGACACGTGTGGTCTTCTCATGGGTGATATCGGCCGCCTTGAACCGGATCGTTGTGTTGGGTGTTATCCGGAGCACGCCCCTGGGGCTGGCGCCGTCCACGAAGTAGAACTGCGGCCGGGTACCGTAAAGGACGAGCTGTATCTTGTCCCCTATTACAACGTGAAGACCTGCGAGCAGCTTTGTGATGTGGGGGATCTCGGAATCTTTCGGGATGAGGCTGGAACCCTCCAGCGGTGTAAGGAGTATGCTGTCTGCCTGCTGGAAGGGAATCTTCTGAACCGTGCACCATTCGTCCACGGAAACCTTGGCATTATCCCTTGTAATACCATCCATCTGTATCAGGTCCTGGCCGGAATATTCGGGGGTTGTCTGCCCGGCACGTGCAACCGTGGAGCCCCGTCCTGTAATAAGAAGAACATCTCCGGGAACCGCCCTTATGCTTTCCAGATGATCGGCATCCAGCCGAACAACGCCTTTGCCCTCATCCTCAATGAAAGCCTTGGCGACTCTCAAGGAGATCTCTTCCTTTTTCTCCGCTCTCTGTCTGATTTTAGCCATTTGTCCTCAAAAACCGTTCAGTGCGGTGGTCAGACCATCGTGTTATAATGGCCAGGTATGATGGTCAGACCAATCAATTATCATCATCTACTCATCGCCCACAAAGGTATTTCACAACAGTTACAGTTTAGGTTGATGATGGCCTGATGATCAGACCATTTATTTAAATTAAAACGATGTTCTTGTCAATAAAAAAAGGGCTCCTCCTTTTCGGAGGAGCCCTCTTTTAACTTTTTTTCCATAAAATCCGCCCGGCAGCAGAGCAGTATGGGGTCAGGTCCTGCCTTCTTACCTTGTTTGGAGGATTGTTTTACAAAAGGTAAGAAGGCAGGACCTGACCCCACTTCCTAAGAGTTGTGCAGCCTCTCCTTGAGGCCCACAAGCTGGGCTCTGAGGCGGTCGGGTAAGTGTTTTCCGAACTGCTCGAAGTAGGCCTCGATATCCGGCAGTTCAGACAACCACATCTTCGGGTCCACCGCAAGGAGCTCTTCCATGTCCTCTTTCGGTACCGAGAGGCCGGACAAATCCAGCCCGTCGTCCTCAGGCATAAGGCCTATGGGAGTCTCCTTCGCCCTGACTTTTCCGTCAACCCTGTCGCACATCCACTTCAGGGCGCGACTGTTGTCACCGAAACCGGGCCACAGCCATCGGCCGTTATCACCCTTGCGGAACCAGTTGACGTAGAAGATCCTGGGAGCCTTGTCCCCCATCCTGTCTCCCATCTCGAACCAGTGCTGGAAGTAGTCGCCCATGTTGTAGCCGCAAAACGGTTTCATCGCAAAGGGATCGCGACGCACGTGCCCCAATCCCGCCTTGTCGATGATGGCGGCGGTTATCTCGGAAGAAGCCGAAGCTCCCATAAATACGCCGTGATCCCAGTCGAAGGCCTCGTGGACCAGGGGTATTGTCGTAGCCCTGCGTCCGCCGAAGATGAAGATGTCTATGGGGACTCCTTCAGGGTCCTCCCAGTCGGGGCTGAGGCTTGGACACTGCCCGGCAGGGGCCGTGAAACGGGCGTTGGGGTGGGCTGCCGGCTCGTCGCTGTCAGGGGTCCAGTCCCTTCCCTTCCAGTCTATTGCGTGGGCCGGGGGAACTCCGTCCATCTCCTCCCACCATACATCCCCATTGTCAGTGAGGGCGCAGTTCGTGAAGATGACGTTCTGTTTAAGCGTTTCCACCGCTACAGGGTTGGATTCTCTGGAAGTTCCGGGTGCGACCCCGAAAAACCCGGTTTCGGGATTGATTGCGTGGAGTCGGCCGTTGGGCCGTATCTGCATCCAGGCGATATCGTCGCCGATGGTCTCTGCCTTCCAGCCGGGTATAGTCGGCTGGATCATGGCAAGGTTCGTCTTTCCGCAGGCTGAAGGGAAAGCGCCCGCTATATGATACTGCCTGCCCTCCGGGTTCGTCAGCCGGAGGATGAGCATGTGCTCGGCGAGCCAGCCTTCTCGCCTGGCTATGGGAGAGGCCAGGCGAAGGCTGAGGCATTTTTTGCCCAGCAGGGCGTTCCCGCCGTAGCCGGACCCGTAGGACCATATCAGGTTCTCCTCCGGGAAATGGCTGATGTATTTTTCCTCCATGGGGGCGCAGGGCCAGTTGCTGTCTTTCTGGCCAGGCTCCAGTGGAGCTCCTATGGAGTGCAGGCACGGGATGAACTCGCCGTCCGTACCAAGATTTTCCAGCACCTTGTCCCCTACCCGGGTCATTATGCGCATATTGCAGACCGCATAAGCGCTGTCGGTGGCCTGTACGCCGATCTTTGCCAGCGGTGATCCGATAGGCCCCATGGAAAAGGGAATGACGTACATCGTGCGCCCCTTCATGCAGCCGTCGTAGAGCTTCCTCATGGCACCTTTTAGATCATCCGGGGCCATCCAGGTGTTTATGGGACCCGCATCCTCCCGGGAAGTCGTGCTGACATAGGTACGGTCCTCAACCCTGGCGACGTCGCTGGGGTCGGACCGGAAGAGGAAGCTGTGGGGCCTCTCCTTTAACGGTATCGCCGCACCGGCATGAACCATCTGGGCCATCAGGTGATCGTACTCTTCCATGGTTCCGTCACATAAATAGATCTCATCCGGCCGGCACATCCCCGCCACTTCCTCAACCCAGCTTTTCAGACCTTCGTGCCTGATCTTCCCTGTCATAAAGCTATCTCCTCTGATAATTGAAGCGATCCTGGTTCCAGGAAAACTCAACTATGTTCTATATATCAGTCGCACCTGTGTACGAGAACAGGGATATTGGAGTGGGCCAGGATTTTCGATGTTACTGTTCCAAGGATGGCTCCCGCGATCCCGCTCCTGCTGTGGGAAGCTATATAGATAAGGTCACAGCCTTTTTCCTTGACCACCTTCATTATCCCGTGAAGGGGTGACTCTCCCGTCAAATAGACAACTTCACAATCCACGCCTGCATCCTCCGCCCTTGCTTTGATCGTCGTCAGGTACTTGTCCGCGGAAGCCTTGTGCAGTTCCTCGAGATGGGCCATCGCCTCCTGGGCCTTTTCAGCCTCATGGGGCCCCCACAGTGCCTCTGGGTGATATGCCTCGAGGATCTGCTGGGGCGTAAGCTTCCTGGTGACATGAACGCCCGTCACCTTGGCGT
>JBGMRC010000179.1:0-3284 GCA_048061075.1 bacterium
TGGCGAAAACCCGTAAAAAGGGAAAGAAATTCGAGGAAAAACTGGTTGAGCTTGAGCAGATAGTCGCCCGCCTCGAAGAGGGTGACTCCACACTAGAGGAGTCACTGGACCTGTTCCAGAGGGGTACGGAATACCTTAAGGAACTGGCTGATATGCTCGATGCGGCGGAAAAACAGGTGGAAGTGCTTATCAAGAACGACTCCGGTAACGTGAGTTCTGAACCACTGAAGAAGGAAGTATCCAAGGAATGAAGGAGTACCTGGACGAGGGTAGAAAGACAGTCGATGACGCACTGGAAGAGCTTATGCCGAGGGAAGGGTCAAGGCCTTCTGATCTGGTTTCCGCGATGCGGTACAGCCTCTTCGCGGGGGGCAAAAGGATCAGGCCCATTCTCGTTCTGGCCGCCGCTGAGGCCGGAGGCGGAAACGCCCGCGACGCGATGTTCGCCGCATGTGCTGTTGAGATGGTCCACACTTATTCGCTGATCCACGATGACCTTCCGGCCATGGATGACGACGATTACCGTCGTGGGATCCCTACCTGCCACAGAAAGTACGGAGAAGCTACGGCTATTCTGGCCGGTGACGCCCTACTGACTCTTGCTTTCGATGTTCTTTCAGGCTCCGAGAGCAGCAGCATCAACCCGAAAGTGCGGATCAGGATGATCCATGAACTGGCAAGAGCTGCCGGCTGGAATGGGATGGTAGGAGGCCAGCAGGTGGATGTTGCCAGTGAGGGCGCCGAACCTGACCTGCCCACTCTCCAGTACATACATACTCATAAGACCGGAGCCATGATTCGCTGTTCTGTTCTGCTGGGTGGATTTGCCGCCGGCGCCGATGATGCGTTAATCAATTCCCTGAGGACCTATGGTGAAAAAATCGGCCTGGCGTTTCAGGTTGTGGATGACATACTGGACATTACTTCAACGACAGAGGAGTTGGGAAAGGATCAGGGATCGGACGCCTCCCGGGGAAAAATGACCTACCCGGCTCTTTTCGGGCTTGAAGAGGCCAGGGAAAGGGCTGCCGAACTGGTACATGAGGCAAAAACAGCGCTGAGCAGTGCAAGTAATAAAGATATACTCGCCGGTATCGCTGATTTTGTTCTGAAAAGGAGGCTTTAAACCTGTGACTGGACCGCTCAACATAGATACTCCTATCCTTTCGAATATCGAAAGCCCGGAGGATATATGGGATCTGGGCCTGGAGGAGCTGTCTGAGCTTGCCTCAGAGCTGCGGAAGGTTATTCTGGAGGTTGTTTCACGAAACGGCGGCCACCTGGCGTCCAATCTGGGTGCTGTAGAGCTTACGATAGCACTACACTATGTATTCCGCGCGCCTGCCGACAAGATAATATGGGATGTGGGACATCAGGCATACACACACAAGCTCCTCACAGGCCGCCGGGACGAATTTTACACGTTGAGGCAGAAGGGGGGTATAAGCGGTTTCCCGAAGCGCAAGGAGAGCCAGTACGACCATTTTGATGTTGGACACAGTGGGACCTCAATATCCGCGGCCCTTGGTATAGCAAAGGCAATGGATCATATGGATCTTCCCGGCAAGGTTATCCCTGTGATCGGCGATGGGAGTATGACAGCCGGCCTCGCCCTGGAGGGCCTCAATCAGGCAGGCGAAATAGGACGCAGGCTGGTGGTGGTGCTCAACGACAACGAGATGTCCATATCACCAAATGTGGGCGCTATCTCCTCCTATCTTTCACGTATCCTGACAGGTCAGATCATGCAGAAGATCAAGAAGGAATCGGAAAACCTTCTCAAAAGCATCCCCGGTATTGGATCTTCCATGCATAAGGTAGCCAGGAGGGTGGAGGAATCATTCAAGACGTTGATCTATCCCGGCATCCTTTTTGAGGAGTTAGGATATCAATACATAGGACCCATAAAAGGGCACAGGTTTGACAGGCTGATAGAGGCCTTTACAAACGCGCGAAGGATCGATGGACCCGTACTTGTCCATGTCGGCACCATCAAGGGACATGGTTATGCCCCCGCGGAGAAAAATCCATCCATTTTTCATGGTATCGGGCCTTTCGAAATTAAAACCGGCAAACCGGCGGAAAAAGCCGCTTCGCCATCATATACGACCGTGTTTGCCCAGGCTCTGATCGATGAGGCAAGGAAGAATGAAAAGATCATAGCCATCACAGCTGCGATGCCGGAAGGGACAGGGCTTCACAAATTTGCCGAGGCTTTCCCGGATCGGTTCTACGATGTGGGTATAGCTGAACAGCATGCGGTAACTTTCGCTGCCGGCCTGGCGTCCATGGGTTTTAAGCCTGTGGTTGCAATCTACAGTACTTTCCTTCAGAGGGCATACGACCAGATCGTCCACGATGTGTGCCTGCAGGATCTTCCGGTTGTCCTGGCCATGGATCGCGGCGGATTGGTGGGGGAGGACGGCCCGACCCATCACGGTGCCTTTGACCTTTCCTACCTGCGTCACATCCCTAATATGGTGCTCATGGCGCCAAGGGATGAGGATGCCCTGAGGAAATCACTTGCTGCGGCTCTTGCCTGCGACGGACCCAGTGCCCTAAGATATCCAAGGGGTGTGGGCTATGGAACCCGGATGTCAGATCCGGAGCCCTGGGACCTGGGGAAGGGGGAGCTCTTGAAGGAAGGGACGGATATTGCCATTATAGCTATCGGGTCTGCCGTTTTCCCGGCCCTCGCAGCGGCCGAATCCCTGTCTGAAGAGGGCGTGGAGGTGGCCGTTGTGGATGCCCGATTTGTCAAACCTCTGGATGCTGATCTGATAAAAGATATCAGCAGAGTATGCGGCTTGGTTCTGACGGTAGAAGAGAACTCACTTATGGGGGGATTCGGTTCGGCGGTTCTTGAGATGTTGTCCGATGCCGGGGAGCGGGTAAATGTCAGCAGGCTCGGCATTCCTGATTCATATGTGGAACACGGTTCACCAGCGGAATTGAGGTCAGGTCTCGGCCTTGATGCGCAGGGCATCAGAAAAGCGGTTAAGGAGATCCTGGCCGATGGCGGAGCGTGAGAGAGCTGATATTCTGCTGGTATCCAGGGGTCTTGCCGAGAGCAGGCAAAAAGCGCAGGCGCTGATCCTGGCGGGACAGGTCTTTTCAGGAGAGAGAAGGATCGACAAAGCCGGGGACAGGCTTCCCTTGGATACTGCCCTGAGAGTAAAAACAACGATAGCCTACGTCAGCAGGGGCGGGCTGAAGCTGGAAGCGGCCCTTGATCGTTTCGGTGTCGATCCGGCCGGGAAGTCGTGTATCGATGTGGGAGCCTC
>JBGMRC010000180.1:0-3277 GCA_048061075.1 bacterium
CACTTCCACCGGTTTTCCGTTCACATAAATACTGCCAAACAAAAGATACACTTCCTTCCCAATCGTTTCCGGCCTCGGAAAGAGGAGAAGTCTTTCCACTCTCTGGTCTTTTTCCAGGATCACAGGTTTTTCGAAAATCAGTTTCTGCAGTCGCTTCAGGATATGCTGCCTTCCCCCTCTGGCCCGCAGGTCCATATAGAGATCGGTGGATGTGTATGGTCCGACTCTGGTCCATTTCCCATCCGCGAGCAGGGTCATTCGTGGGCTGAATACAATATGTTCTGCTGCTGTGTTGGTAATTGTAACCAGGAACACATTGAGCGACAGGGTATTGAATACATTTGCAAGCCCCCGTATCTCCTTCTGCCTGAAATAATCATCCTGCGCATCACTGTCCAGATATTGAGCGGAAACAACAAGTCCCTGTTCGTTAACCACCCGGTATGCATCCTTACCCCCCTCAGGCCTAAGGGAGTATTTCTTCACCTGCGTGGGTGCACAGGAAACCGCCATCACCGCCAGACCTGCAAAGATACCAGAGAGCAATCTTAATTTCGCACCGGAAGATGATTCAGATCTCCCCATCGGTTACCTCGCGCACGTAGTCGGCAAGCCTGCGGATGCCCTCCTCCAGATTCCTCGATGAGTTCGTGTATGAAAACCTCAGGTATCCTTCTGCGCCTGGTCCGAAATCTATCCCCGGAGTCGCGGCAACACCAGCTCTTTCGAGGAGGTCGAAAGCGAGCTTCAGAGAGTCACCACCAAGGTGCCGGGCGTCCACCAGGATATAAAATGCCCCTTCCGGAGCGACAGGGATTGAAAATCCCGTTTTGCGAAGACCCTCCACAAGGAGCTTCCTCCTCCTGCCGTAGGTTTCCACCATTCTTGCGACATCCTCCCCCGCTTCTGTGAGGGCTGCAATACCGCCTCTCTGAACAAACGCTCCGGCGGAGATAAAGAAATTCTGCTGCATCTTCTGAATAGGCCTCACAAAGATGGAGGGCACTATGACATATCCCAGCCTCCATCCCGTCATGGCGTAAAGCTTTGAAAACCCGTTTAGCACGAAAGCGTCCTGGTCGAATTCCAGGATAGAGTGTTCGGCTGGACCGTACACCAGGCCGTGGTAGATCTCGTCCGAAACAACAACAGAGGGCAGTGCGCCGAGCTCGGCCAGAGTCTCTTTGGGAATTACAGCGCCTGTAGGATTTGCCGGTGAGTTGATAAGCACGGCTCTGGTTCTGGGCGAGAGTTTGCTCTTAAGATCGTCCATATCAAGCTGATAACCCGTCTGGGCCGTTACCCTGGAAAAGACCGGGCGGCCCCCGAGAAACGACACAAAGTTCGGGTAACAGGCGTAGTGGGGATCCGTCATTATCACCTCGTCACCTGCCTCCAGCAGAGCGGCGAATATCAGTAAAAGGGCGGGAGAAGTTCCCGATGTGACCACAACCCTGTCCGGGTCAACGGTGACGCCATACCTTGCTGAATAATGGTCACAGATGGCCTCTCTCAGTTCTATGAGCCCCTGGCTGTGAGTGTAGTGGGTGTCTCCCCCCCTCAGGGCCGCCTCCGCCGCCCTGATGATACAATCCGGAGTGTCGAAATCCGGCTCCCCCACCTCCATATGGACGACGGACCGCCCCTCCCGCTCGAGCTGCTGTGCCCGTTCCAGGACATCCATCACTATGAAGGGAGGGATATCCTTCGATCTTTGGCTGGGCTGCCAGGGCATTTTATCCTCCTGCTCCCTAAGTAGTAGTAGGGAGATGTTATTTCAGTTGGATGCCTGGTGTCAAATTGGAACTCCTCGAGTTGTAAAGTTAACAGTTGAAAGTTGAAAGTTGAAAGTTGAAAGTTAAGGTTTCATGTCCATTCATGTGAAATCATATGGTCTTACAGTTTCCTGAAACCTGAAACTAAAAACCTGAAACCAGATCATATATCGGAATTTAGAGTATTGGAAGTTGGAAATCAGGTGTTAGTCAGGATGAAAATATTGCCCTAAATCAACTTTTAATTTTTAACTTTTAACTCGGTATCCCATATCATACTGAATATGCTATACCTATTGAATCTATCTATAGGAAGATAAAGCCTGGTTTATAACAGCCGGAGAATTAAATGAGCCGCTTTCGAGAACTCATAGCAAAAAGAACACTTCTTTGTGACGGCCCCATGGGGACAATGCTTCAGGCTTCAGTTCTCAAGGAAGGTCAGTGCCCGGAGCTTTTGAATATAGAAAAACCGGACGATGTCACCGCTGTGCATAAAGCATATATCCATGCGGGAGCGGACATCCTGGAAACCAACACCTTCGGCGCCAACAGGGTCAAGCTGTCAGCTTACGGCCTCGAGGGCCGGACTAAAAAGATAAATTCCACGGCTGTTGATCTCGCAAAAAAAGCCGCCGGAAGCAACGTCCTTGTGGCTGGCAACATCGGACCCACAGGAAGATTCATGGAGCCTGTGGGCGACCTCACATTCGGCGAGGCGCTGGAGATCTTTACCGAACAGATTAGCGCCCTGGCGGGAGCCGATCTGTTTATCCTTGAGACCTTTTCGGATATCAAGGAGATAAGGGCTGCCGTGATCGCTGCAAGGTCCATGGGCGAGACTCCTGTAGCGGCCCTCATGACCTTTGAACCCGACGGGAGCACACTGCTCGGCACCAGCCCGGAGGCTGCTGCTGTTACCCTGGACGCGCTGGGAGTGGATGCTATAGGCGCCAACTGTGGGCTGGGGCCTGATGGTGTCCTCGGTGTACTGCGTCGGATGGCGGCCGTTACCGAGCTTCCTTTGGTTTCTATGCCCAACGCCGGGATACCCAGGCTCGTTAAGGGGAAAACCGTTTTCCCCGCATCTCCTGATGATGTTGCGAAGCTGACTGAGGATTTCCTCTCCATCGGCACAGGTATCATAGGAGGATGCTGCGGTAATACTCCCGACCATATAAAACGCCTGAAAGAAGAGATCGCAAAACACGGAGCCTCTCCTGTTTCCAGGATCCTTCCCGATCCCGGAGCAACAAGTCTTTCATCGAGGGAGTCTGTCCTCTTTATTGGGGGAAACAGCCCGGCGAGAGTAATAGGTGAGAGGCTCAATCCCACCGGCAGAAAGGTGATGGCTGAAGCAGTCAGTTCAGGGAACATATCTCTGTACCAGGAGGAGGCCCGCCGACAGGTGGAGGCAGGCGCGCATATGCTTGATGTGAACGTCGGGGTACCTGGTATAGACGAACCAGCGATCATGCATAGTGCTGTTCTGCTCGTGCAGC
>JBGMRC010000181.1:0-3222 GCA_048061075.1 bacterium
GGGAAGCGGCTGTTGAAAATGCCGTGGATCTGGTGCGGGAACTGGCATCGGCCCTTGAAATGGAGTATCCTGTTGTTGAATAGGGTCGCAAAAAGTCCGAGAGCGGCTTTTTACTCCTCGGAAAGCGAAAAGTGTCATTTATTAATTGCATACGCCTACTTTTATTATCTTAAGGAGCGTTCCGGATGAAGGTCTTTACAAAAGCTGAGTTGGCGAAGAACGACGGCAAGGAGGGCCGTCCCGCCTACGTGGCCTATATGGGCAAGGTCTACGATATGACCGGCACAAAGGAATCCGAACACGGTGATCACTACGGACACGATTTTGGTGTGGACCTCACGGACGAGATGGACGACGCTCCCCACAGCGACACCCCGGTGTTCGAGAGGCCGGTTGTGGGGGTGTATGAGGGGTAGGGTATATAAAACTAGTGCGTAGGGCGCAGGGCGAAGGGCGGTGCAATCACGTAGGATATAATGAATCGGCGAACCGGTGTTTATCCCTCTCCCTTGATGGGAGAGGTTAGGAGAGGGTGAGTTACTGTAACTAGAAACCCGAAACTGCCGGACCTTGACATGGACACATTGCAAGGACCCTGAGGTTAGCAGAAAGAGACGCGTCAATCATAATATCTCGCTGATGTTGGATTTGGGATTTCGAGTTTTTTGACCACGTTGGACATTGGACATTGGACGATTAGAGCCCACAGCCAGTTACTAAGTTTTCGCAAATCATGGTATAGGTATTGCTAAATCCGTATCGCTAAAATTGTATAAAAACGGGAGGCTTACAATGAAAAAACACTTCCTTATATTCGTCGCTTTGGTGATTATCAGTATTCCGGTCACTGCCGCCGCCCAGATAAGGTCCGCCGATCTGATAGGGTTCGAGAAGGCCGAATACGTTACGGGGAAAGTGAGCCTGTCCGCCGACGGTGCCATGGTCATGGTCAGGGATCTTGCAACCAAATACAACAAAACCCTTGTGATCTACCTTGCCAGGGGATTCGAGGCCGATGACAGCATCAAGGTAGGTGAGATCATGGCTGGAACTACCGGCAATATGACCTTCGACGCCCCTGCCGGGAACCTCGAGGAGATGGATTCCGTGGTTATCAGAGTTCCCGATTGGACTGTTCCTGTGGCGCTGGGAGTACTGAGATAATTCTGGGGTCAGGTCCTGCCTTCTTACCTTTTCCAAATATTTGTAACCCTATCTATAAAGGTAAGAAGGCAGGACCTGACCCCGATTAACCATGGGATACCGCTCCGGTATATACGTCAGCAAACATCCGATCCACCTGGAAAGAGACCTTGCCGAGCGCCTTGAAGGGTATGGTCTTATCATGTCCGCCTCCCGGCAAGATACTGACCAGGAAATCTCCCCGGAGGACATGGTCCTCGTCCTTACCCAGTGGCGTGGAGGATGGAGCCGTATCCAGGTCTCCCACGAAGATCCCAGATCCCGGCTCGTGCTTGATGCCATCACGCTGGATGATCCCATCGAAAAGGTCATTCACTGCAGATATGAACCGGACCGGCATGAGTTTTCATATTCCTATTTCCGGGCCGGGAAAGTTGTTGAGGCCTTTTCCAGCGCGGGCGCTGCCATGCCCGCGGTGGAGTTCATCTCCGATCTGAGGACAGTACCTCTCCATAATATGGTTGAAAGCAGAAGGTTCATGATCGAATCTCTGAAAGGGCTGGGGATAGAACCTTATGAAGCTGTTCCTCCTGATGAGAGCGGCATACGGATAGTGCTCTCGTCGGCAAAGGGATCGGTGCTCAAGAAGCTGCTGGGGGCGCTGTGGAGTGGGGGGTAATGTGAGTTTTGAACCGGGGAATCGGTGAAACAGTGAATCGGTGTTTAATCCCCTCCCCTGGCGGGAGGGGAACTTAAGGGGAGGGGGAAACAGTCATTAATTAATACATTAAGAATTTGAAGGTGTGAGATGACAGGAAATAAACTGGAACTGAAAAATATAATTTCCCGCGGCGTTGTCCTGATTCTATTGACTGCTGGTATAGCCCTGTCTCCAGGCTGCGGGAACAGCGGTGTCAGCAGCGACAGCAATCCTGTTATCGATGCCTACCGGGGTAAGGACAAGGCAACCCTTCTGGCGGCGGCTACAAACGTCCGAGCGGTAAAGTCCGCCCTCATAGGATATCGGGCGCAATCTGCCGACGGCCTGTATCCACAGACCTTCGACATCTACGAGTTCGATGACCTGAGAAGGCTTCTCCCACAGGCCAATCTTCCATCCTCCATGGATGCCCTTAAATGGGACCCGGCTGCCGGCATCCAGTATGATTCGGACGGTACTACGTTTTCCTTTTCTGTAACGGCGCTGACGTCGAACAGGGAGACCATCACCGCCACGCCGCAAGAAGTTACCGTTAACAGGTAGATGGTTAAGATTCCTTGTCTGAATGTTGGCCCCGACCTCAGATTCGCAGATTTTGTAAAACAACAGGAAAACTGAAAATTTATAGTCCAACCCAGATCATAATTACACTAATCACCAATTAGTCATCACCCATCACGCATCACGATCTTGGATCTTGCCTGCCCTGAGCGTGAGTATGTTTGCCGAAGGGGACATAGGATCTTGGATCTCGGTCACTTCCCCTTCCGGATGCTGGGAAACCTGAAGAGTTTTTTCCTCTCAATGGGAAGAATACCTGGGGAGCTGACCATGCGCAGGTCCTCCACGGTGTAGAATGCCTTCGGATTGTATGTCTTAATCGTCTCCACAACTTCAGGCAGAAGCTTTCTCTTAACCACTGTAAACAGAACTTTCACCGGCCCCCGGCCGCCCTGGGCGTCAACGGAGGTGACGATAAAGTCCTCCTCCCTGAGGTGCTGCTCAAGCTCGGTCGCCTCCCGCTGGGTAATGATCCTCACTATCAGATATCCAAGCGCAATACGACTCTCGATAGTGATACCGATGAATGTTCCCGCCGCGAACCCTCCTGCGTAGGCAAAATAGTTAACGATGTTAGTTAAATTGCTCATGATCTGGCCCAGGGCGAACAGCCAGATAAGTATCTCCACAAAACCCGAGCAGGCAGCAATAAGCCGCAATCCCCTGGAAACGAAGATGATCCGCATCGTCCCCAGCGTGACGTCGGTGATCCTCGCAAGGAAGATCAGCAGGGGAAGTACAACAATTGCGAATAACTGTGAATCCAGAAAAGTGATCTCTGACACGCCTTACTCCTT
>JBGMRC010000182.1:0-3197 GCA_048061075.1 bacterium
TCCTGAGGTTGCTTAAAATACCTCAGGATTTACACTTACGCCACTGTCCCATTTTCGGGGTCCGCTTCTGTATGGACGAAATCAGTAGACGAGGTTATGGCAAAGATATATCGCGCTCGCCTTGTGCTCTCAAATGTATAATAGCTTATTCGTTACAGTGCACCAGGACTTGACTGGAACCTCGCTATCTCAGAATGCAGTTCCCAGAAGTATGCATGGGTATCATACGGTTCAAAGTTATGGTCAATTTCCGCAAGTGAGTTGGGATCGTCCACGCTAATACTGCCGGGTGGGTAGTCACGCAGTGGTTTAACTGATTTCACCTGGCGGGCATTGTGGTCGATGAAGTAGCTGACTAGATCGTGCTCTATTTCCAGGTTTGCCGGGTAACTGACCGTGTCATCCGGCATCACCAGTTCATTCACCCTTAACACCGTCTGAAAAGCGGAATCCAGCTCGACGCCAAATGCATCCCCTGCAAACCTGCCGATCTCTTCATAGAATGACCGCCATCCCCCGGGCATACACTTGTTCTTGAGAAAGAACCGGGTTACCCAGGTAATGGCGGGGTAACGGGCGGAATCTTGCTCTACCTGGTCCAGCATTCGATGCAGGAAGCCCATGGCAGGGATTTCGTGTTCCCATTGCAGGAAACGCAGCACGTAGCGCAGTACCGAGTAGCAGTCCGCGATTTCATACATGCAGTGGGCGGCCACCATGCTTCGGAGATCTTCCCCGTTGTAGCTGTAGCATGACACCAGGTAATCTTCTTCATCCACCTTAATCTGGTATTTCTCCAGGTATTCCGGGTCCGCCATGGGGCTGTTGGGCAATAACTGGGTGCGGTAGGCTTTGGCTGTGATATCTTTGTCGAAATAACGTTGCAGGTCGTTATTAAATGCCTCGCGGGTGATACCCGGCAGACCAATCATCAGGTCCGTGGACAGGGGTAGATGCTCGTCGGCAAATATCCTGGTGAGTTCGTCGTATTTTTCAGTCTTGATATTGCGTCGGTTTATGATATTCAGGGTATTCTCGTCGGTGGTCTGTATGGAGATAATGCCCTGGCTGATAATGCTGTTGGCGGTGAATATCTTGACAATTTCCGCCAGGCGCTTGGTGGCATTCTTGGTGTAGTTGACCACCACCTCGCTGGGGTAACCGTATTTTGCCTTGGTATCACAGATCCATTGGGCAAGTTCAATATCGCGGTCATACATGCCGTAGTTGGCATCGGCGATCCACAGGACCTTGACCTTGTTACTGCCGATCCAGTCGATCTCCTGCTTCACCTTGCCCAGATCAAACTTGCGCACCTTCTGGTTCGTGGCAGAACCCCAATCACAGAAGGTGCAGCCAAACGGGCAGCCCCGATTTGACTCGATGATGGCGGCATCCACATCGCCCCCGTAGGCGTCAAAATCCCCGTTAAGGTAAGGCGACTCGATAACATCCAGGTCCGTCATGCGCGAGCGCGGCGATGTGCGCACCAGTGCGCGATCGGGTGTGGGGTCACGGAAGGTAAGGCCATTGACCTCGCGCATTGAGTCTGGGTCAAATTCAATAGTCCCCAGTATGGAGTAAAACAGATTATCCAGGATTTCTGCAGCGGTGATCTCTCCCTCGCCGTGTACGGCAATATTCACGGTGGGATTTTCTGTCATGAAATCCGCGCAGGATTGCTCGTAACTGGGCGTACTCGGACCACCATGGATGGTGATATTCGCTGGGTTGTGCTTCTTTACTGCCTCACAGACCTCCAGGTTCACACTCAAGGACCAGAGATAGTTGGAAAACATCCACACCCCCACCCCGAATTTCTCGTATGGCCCCTGGATGATTTCATTGGGGGTCATGTAAGAAATGGGTATCAACTGGCATTTCTTCAGCAGTTCGCCTTCCTTGTAGGTTTTCAGGTAGCTACTGATCATGCCCAGGGCCAGGGGAAAGTGGTTGAGCATGTGCGGTACGAAATACACCGGGATTCGGTTGTCTGGCACGAGGTCTTTCCAACCCGGCGCGGTGGTTTCACGATAGGAAAACTTGCCAGGGGTGAAATTGTGAACCGATGCGCTACTACCCTGTCCGTCTTTGGATTGTGCGGCTATCTTCTTCTCTACCAGCAGCCTGGATGACTTGAGCCAGAGAATTCCCCGTATGCGTGCAGTTGGATCCCCGATGCGTCCGGCTTGCTGGACAACCTGCGCCGCGGGTTTACCGGTGGCAAACGATACCAACAGCAGGGTCAGCTCCAGGCTCAGAAGGAATGATTCTCCAGCACCAGCGCTCCAGATACGGAATCCACCCGGTACGGGTTCCAGGGAAAAATTATTGCCGAGGCGAAGTGGCAGGTTTTGTGGGAGCCCGGAAACATCAGGGCAGTCTGCCAGTATCATCGCTGCTTCATTCACCGGCAGGGCCGATGGAACATCCACAAGCACCTGCGCCTGTCGCAGCTGCTTGATACGCCCCAGTATATTCTGCGGAGGCACACCAGGAAGGTATCTTGCGTAACCGGTAGATTGCAGTGAGGCTACGATATTCGCCCGTACACTACCTGCCAGGAAGACCGCCAACAGAACAAGGTCGGGCTCGGCTATGGGCACCGGTTGCGTGGCACCGGACAGCGGGCTGGCGAACAGCCGACCTTCGTGGTGCAGTATCCGGATATCAGGATTGGTGGCTAGCACTTTGACATGAACCCTCTGCACTTCCGCTTGAAATCACTTGTTTTTTTTATTGTTTATGAACGGGATCGACCTAACCGCCGTTACTAGAATAGAGACACTAATTATGTTTGTCCACCTTTAGCCTTGTCCAATATGAGATGAGTCTAAAGGGAGGGTCGTGCTTGAAAACCCGCTCGAAATGAGACATTCTGAGGCGAATAGCTACTTTTCAGGATAAGGGAACTCGGACATGCCCAGTGCGTCTAATCAGGCTTATGTTAAGCCGCCATTTGCGGCGAAATTTGGACTATTGATCGCACGCCCTGTCGCGCTTGCTCAAAGCAAATCCCTATCCCTCGGTTGGAAGGGCCTCGTGCCGGGGGCATCAACTGTATTGATGAAGAGTGCCTGGCTGTATTTGTTACAAAACTATAACAATCAGTCCCACCGACAAGTCATTCCAGGATCATGATAGATAATTACCTTCCGGAGATGCGTGCGCAGTACGAGGAGTTGCCGTACCCCGAG
>JBGMRC010000183.1:0-3190 GCA_048061075.1 bacterium
TAACTGCTCCGGCCATTTGACTATTATCTCAGGCCCGTTGTACTCCTTCACGCGGCCGATGACGTAGACGAATTTTCCCTTCAGGTCCACAGGGTCAAGGGAGAGGGCTCTGAACCTCTCCAGACTGCCCCTGAAGATAACAGCGGTAAAATCAGTCCTCCAGTCAGAACCGAAATTCAGATGAATCACTTTTTCCGACCTGTGAACTTCCTTTATCCTTCCCGCCACAACAACCTTTTTTCCGATGGCCTCATCAGCCTCCGTGTGGTTAATAACAGAGTATTCGGAGGACGCGTAAAGCCCTCTTTTCTCTTTCAGTGCTCGGGCAGCCACCTCAAGAGCCCTTTTGGAAGTCACTCTGCCGCATGGCGGGATAAGCATGGGAACCGCCAGACCTTCTGCCAGAAGCCGCATGTTGATGTTGACACCGTTTTTGAGTACAAGTGCCAGGATACGTCCGTACTGATCCTTTTCCTCACATTTCTCGAGGCTGACATCCTGCCCTTCAACTCGCCTGATCAACCAGTTCCTGGACACATCCGCAAGGTATTCTCCCTTTTCCGGAGCATCTACCCCCAAAAGCCTGACACGGTCCCCGCCCATAAGAACGATCGTGTCACCGTCCAGCACCTTGATTACTGGAAACAACTGCTTGCCGTACAGTGAGGCGGGTACCGTGAAGAGTAAAAAAACGGCAAAAATAACAATTATCGTCTTGAAGGGTGTTCGAACAGGAGTTATTATCATATCCAGTCAACATTAGTCGTTCTACAGTCGGCCAGACAAGGGAAAAATGCATCTGATCCGAAAGGAGTTGCAAAGATGCTGAAAATTCTTTCAAAGACTATCATGATAGCTACTCTCCTGATTCTTCCCTTAAATTCCCACGCCAGGGAAAAAGGAAAGGAAGTTCCCCCTTCGGAAAATATCGGTGTGGGAACCCCGGCTCCTGTTTTCAGCCTGATGGACCTTTCTAAAAAAACCTACGACCTGAAGGATTTTCTGGGTGAATCAGCCGTAGTCCTGAACTTCTGGTCCATTTACTGCGACTCCTGCGTCGACGAAATAATGTTCCTTCAAAAGCTTGAGGATAAGTACAGGGGAAAGGACCTGGTGGTCCTGGCGATAAACGAGGATATAAAGGTCCCCGAGGAGAGGATGCGCCGTTTCAATAGCAGGCTGGAAAAGTACCGCGGCAAAATAACATACCCAATCCTTTTCGACCACGACTCCACCGTTTTCTCGTTATACAACGGCACCTACCTTCCAACGATGGTGTTCATCGACAAGGAAGGGAAGATCTCCTCCTATCACAGGGGATACAATCCTGAAAGAGAGCCGGAGCTGATGGCCGAGATCAAGAGTATTGTCGGAGGAAAAAAGCCCGGCGAACCACCAGGACCCGAATTACCGGCAACCCACAGGGAGACTATCACCGCTTCAGGCAGAAGCTCTCTCTGCGGCTTTTTCGACGAAACCGGATGGAAGAAAAGCTTTACAGGTTATGATAGTCTGGACCAGGAGATGGAGGTCACGAAGGAGATCGCCAGGCGGGATACCAGCCGTAACGCCCTCATTGAGGCTCTGAACATACTGGGTGTGTATCTGTACTCAAATGAGCCTGCCGGCAGGTGTATTGACGAATACGGGATCCATCTGGGCAGAGATCCTTTTAACACAAGCGATCCCGTATCCAATCTTCTGAACATCCTCGATTACCCGGAATTTTTCGAAACCCTCAGTGAGCAGGAGGTCCTTATAGGAAATGATTACCACATTTCCAGAAGGGTCCGCATCTCCATAGACACGTTGACCGATGAATTAGCCTTGCTGGGATATCTGACTGACCCCCAGCGTATCGAACTCACTTATTTGAACATGCGTCCCCTGGACCAGAAGGTCTTTCTCATGTCCCTTCTTGAGCAAAGCAAGTTCATCGGACGTTTCGACAGCCCTGTGTTCACTCCCCACTCTACTTCTCAGGTCTTCGATGTCTTTACTTCATCCCAGGGCTTTGCGGATGAGATCCTTGAAATGGACTTCGGACAAATGGATGTGTTTGTTGAGGCGGTGACTCCCACCTCACTGGAACTTGAGGTCTGGATAGGAGGCAGGTAGGCTCTATCAGGATTCGAACAGGGTCTTCTGGGCAGAGGGGTCCTTGTCCTCCCATTCGCGGCCCAGGTGTTTGTAGGCTGCCTCCGTTGCCATTCTGCCCCTGGGTGTTCTCTTCATGAACCCCTCCTGTAAAAGGTAGGGCTCATATATATCCTCGATCGTCTCCCTCTCCTCACCGATGGCAGCGGCAATGGTGCCAATTCCAACTGGCCCGCCTGCGAATTTGTCTATCACGGTGAGCAGCACTTTCCTGTCCATCTGATCGAATCCCCTGTCATCGATCTCGAGTCTGTCGAGAGTATATCGGGATATATCCATTGTCAGAGTCTCTTCACCTTTTACCTGAGCAAAGTCCCTCGTCCTCCTCAGCAGCCTGTTGGCCACCCGTGGTGTGCCCCTGGAGCGGCCGGCGATCTCTTTGGCAGCCTCAGGTTCAATAGTGATTTTCAGAATGGAAGCGGCCCTCTCGACGATCCTGGTCAGCTCCTCGTCGGTATAGAAATCAAGCCTTACCACAACTCCAAAGCGATCCCTGAAGGGAGACGAGAGCATCCCCATCCTGGTCGTCGCGCCTACCAGTGTAAAACCGGGGAGGTCCAGCTTGACCGTACGCGCACCCGGTCCCTTGCCTATTATCAGGTCCAGGGTGAAATCCTCCATTGCCGGATACAGGACCTCCTCCACTGTCCTGTTCATCCGATGTATCTCGTCGACAAAGAGGACTCCCCGTTCTTCCAGGTTTGTGAGGATGGCGGCCAGATCCCCTGACCTTTCCATTGCCGGACCGGAAGTTCCCATGACCTCTACCCCCAGTTCGTTTCCGAGGATGTGGGCCAGCGTAGTCTTGCCCAGCCCGGGTGGGCCATACAGCAATACGTGATCGAGAGGTTCCCTGCGTTCTTTGGCAGCCTCGATAAAAACTCGGAGGTTCTCCTTCACTTTCGTCTGGCCGATATACTCATCCAGCATCCTCGGCCTGATATCGGCTTCATAATCCGCCTCTTCCGGCACCCGAACCGGGGTTATAAACCGTTCCTCATCCATTCATCTTCCTTCCGGAAAGCAGTTTAAG
>JBGMRC010000184.1:0-3180 GCA_048061075.1 bacterium
GATGGAGGGGATGGAATCGGTATTTCGCTTCGTGATTCCCCAAAACTCCGGCCATATGATTAGAAATCGCACCAACTAATTTGGAGATGAATCGAAATTGGAAAATCGAGATTGGAAATTAGAAATTGTTGGTTGATAGTTGTTGGTTTACTTGGGACCTGGGTCATGGGTCTTGGGACTCACGCTTCAGCGTGGCCGAAATTGGACGTTGGACGAAAAAACAGGGCCCCGTTTACCGGAGCCCTTCAATAATAGAACAAATGTCACTGAGTTTAATATTACTGCATTTTCAGGATATCCCCTCTCTTGAACCCCGAACCCTCCACAGTTTCAGCGATGGAAAACTTGTCCAATACCTGGGAAACCTGAACCGAACCGATCCTGGTGATCGCACTTCCCAGGCTCAGGCCGGTTTCGGGATCGATCAAATCCTCACCCTTGGAAAAGACTGTAAAGTAGGACCCGGAGGATATCCCCATATTGAAACCGCCGTTCACATAGACTTTTCTCCCGACTACCTTGACTACCCTGCCCTGCCAGGGCCTGCTTTCCATGTTATCTACGACAAAAGCCGTAGCGGCTGCAACTGCCTTTCTGGTTGCTTTACCCAGAGCCGTCTTCTTATAGGAGGTTCCTCCAAAGGCGATACCCTTGAAAAATGCAATACCGCCTATACCAGTGGTCTTCATCTTCCCTTCCGCCCTCTGGGACTGAAGGATCTGTCCGGTTGTGGCGTCTATCAGGCGCATATCAATAGCCACGCGGCCTGTGCTGGATTTGCCCGCGATACCTATGCCTCTCAGCATAATACCAGCTCCACCACCGCTTTCCTTTTCGACAAACTCAGTTACAGCTCCCTTGACGACAACCTGAGCGCCCAGCACCTCACCTATTCTTGCCTCCGTCCCCCTCCTGACTCTTCCGCTGGCCGCCAGGTCCTGCTCGGCCAGAACTTCATCCAGAGCTCCACGCTCCACGACTATGAAGCGGTTCGTCTTCATGAGTTCAGTTATTAGCATCTCGGTAAGTCGTTCCTGTATATTCCAGCTCCTGTCCCACCAGCGATTAGATATTTTGTTCTCAAAAGTCAGAACCGCTATTCTCTTTTTCGGCCCGCTGTAGGGAAGATATGTTACCTCCTCTTCAGCTTTAATCTGTTCTGAACCACTGGCGGCGACACAGGCTGATAACAGGAAAACCATGGCCGGGGCGGCTAACCATCTCACTGCTTTATTGATTTTAGGCATCCCTCTGTCTCCTTTCTAATGCAGAGTACTCCCTGCTGCACTCATGGCTTTCCATGATTTACATCCAGCAGTTCCCCTACCGCGTTCAGGAGTTGTTCCCGGGTGAAAGGCTTTGGAAGAAATGAGTCTGCACCGCAACGCTCTGCGTTTTCACGATTGGAGATCTCATCGTAAAAGGCACTAATAAGAAGTATCGGAATACGCTTGTCATCCTCCTCCTTGCTCCTTATGACAATTGCCACGTTAAAGCCGTCTCCCTTGGGCATCGATATGTCGCTTATAACCAGGTCAGGTTTAATATCCACAAACTGGTTGACCGCTTCTTCTCCATCAATGGCCCTGTATACCTTGTACCCGTTTCTCTCCAATATGATCCTTAGTATCTCCTGAATACTTGGATCGTCATCAATTACCAGGATCTTTTTCTGCTCTTCTGATATCATATCATCTATTCCCCGGTGTGGTTCTGCTTGCTCAGCAAAACGTCAAAAAACCTGTTGAAAACGTTCATGGCCGCATCGCCTCTAGCCGATTCCTCATCAATATTCAGTTGCAGCACAGGAAGGTCAAGCTCTTTTTTCACATAATCCATGAGTTCACTAACTTCCAGATCGCTATTTTCGACTGAGCTTGTCAGAAATATTGCCCCCGCGGAGCCTTCAGAGAAGGGTTTCAGCAGCGGATATGCCTCCTCCCGCGAAGGCAGGGCGAAGAGTTTAAGCTTGGTCTTTTCACTTATGCTGAGGCTCCCAAGATTACCGAAGGATGCTGAAATGATCTCCTGATTTGAGAAGTTATCCCTGGCCAGTGTAAACTCGCTGAGGTAATTCGCGGATGCTGTAAACTCCTTGATGAGATCAGTAGTGGGTGAAAAAAGAAGGATCTTGCCCCACTCGGTTCCCTGGAAATCGGTGATACTGGAACTCAGTATCTTTCTTATTTTTAGTGCCTGATCAAGACTAACCAGGGGTATTTTTTCACGTGGGACTTCCTCTTCATCGAGGAGGACCTCGACGATATCCTTCTGTATCAGACCCAAAAGCGCTTTGCATATCTCGTAATCGGTGAAATTGCATTTGTCGATAATCTGATCAACGGTTTCATAAAACTCGAGGAGAAGGATCACCTCCCTGGTAACCGGGCGCAGATTTTTCGGCAGTTCGCTTTTGCCTTTTTTTAACTTGAGGTGTGCGGAAGCGGGCGGCATTTTTGACTGAAGTGTCTTCCACTCATCAAGCTGTCTCATTCCCTCCATCAGAAGTGCATCAATGGACCTGGAAATATTCCGTGCTACCGTGAATTTTTCCGGTCTGTATTTAAAGGTTCCAACCTGCCATCTCAGGATCCTGTAGAGAGCTTTTTCACCCACGATCAGACCAAGGATCGTGCTTACTACATCACCCTCCTTCAGATGTATGATTCCCTCAGGTCCGTCTCCGTTGGTTATTGTCAGAATACCCGTTCGTCTGTTGAGACTGAAGATCTGCAGCAGGTCCACAAGATTGACATCTTCAAGATGCCCCTCAACCCCCGCGCCTTTTTCCTCCAGCCTGTCTTTTTGCGCAAGTGATGGATTGAAGGCCTCTTCTATCCTTCTGGATATTTCCTCCCAGCGGAACGGCTTGTAAAGACATACATCTGGACCGATGGAGGCAAGAGTAAAATCCTTTTCCCGTTCCGGGTTGACGAGAAAAATAAACGGGATATGGAAGGTCGTCGGGTTATTCCTGATAAAGGCCCTGAGGCGTTCACCTTTGAACATAGGAAGGTGATAGTTGGTTATCACAAGGTCAGGCTTGTTCGTCAGGACAGCTTCAAGCGCTGACGCGCCATCAGATGTAGTCTCCACCGTATACTGGGCTTTTGCGAGCCTCTTACCCAGTTTCCGTCTGAAAGTTTTGTTTTCGTCTGCCAGCAGTATGCGTTTGGACAT
>JBGMRC010000185.1:0-1830 GCA_048061075.1 bacterium
CCCCCAAAAAATTCGTTACACGAAATCTTTTTGGGCAGTTGAAAGTTTAAAGTTGAAGGTTGAAGGTTGAAAGTTACAAGAATTAGACATCGGAAATTGGAAATTATCGAAATCAGGCTATAGGCAGTGGACAGACAAAAGGCCAAAGCATGGCAGGCGATGGATTCTAACAGGGATGAAGGGGATGGAGGGGGTGGGGTAAACACAGCACCAGCATATCCATTATTCATTATCCCCTGTATCCCATTAATCCCTGTTAAAGCATTTCTTTTCGTTTGTAGCAGAGATGGAGGGGATGGAATCGGTATTTCGCTTCGTGATTCACCAAAACCCCGGCCTGAATATATTTATCCATCCAGGGTTCCGGCCATGGTACCGGTATAAAACCCTGAAGCGACGCGAGAAAGGCGTTGCGAAGGCACGTAAGGGGAGCGTAATCGGATAGTGTTTAAAGATGGAGATATGGTAATATTAAGCTATGAAAAAGAAGGCATTATCCCAGACAAATCCCTACCTGAGGGACAAGAAAGCTTATAAGAAGGACCTTTTCACGAATGTATCCAGTTCAACAGCGGTTGAATTAGGGAATTTAACGCCATCGTTGAAACGGTCCCTTAAGTCTGCCATCAGAGAGTCAGCTAAGCCTTCTTCCCGTGGTCGGAAAGGGTAAGGTTGATTACCAGCCGGAATATTCTTTCCATCGGTTCATAGTTCCTGTTAAATCCTTCCATTATTGCTGAGTAATAGTTCTCCCGATTATCTCCCGTCATGGGCTCGAAGTTCAGGAGCGGAAAGTTTGCCTGGAGGGCCATCAGAGTGGAAAGAAGCCTGGCAACTCTTCCGTTTCCATCTCGAAAGGGATGAATCAGGATAAGTTCCGTGTGGACCTCTGCTATGGCATTGATCACCTGGTCTGTTGAGTCAAAGTTGCACGGGGTTTGTACCTTCAGAACATTATTTTCGTATTCATCCATTAATTTTGGAATTTGCGAAGCTGCAGCGTAAGTAATTCCCTCAGAGCTCAAATTTACCTGCCTGTACTGCCCAGCCCATTTATAGATATTGCCAAGCCAGAGATTATGAATATCCTGGATATCTTTAGAAGAAAATTGATGAGCTTCATCATAAAAATCTTTGATTTTGTCCACTGTGCGCTCCAGCGCTACAGCTTCTGCTATGTCCATCTCAGATTGGCTGATTATGCCAAGTTGATTTATTAGAACCTTATTTTTGGAACCCGGTTCAAATTGAGCCTCTACAAGCTCTGAAACATCGTATCTATCTCTTTTTCTTTCAGTCATATTGTCAGTAATTATCCTGTGGTATGGCTCCCTGAAAATGAAAACATGAATTGTCTGAAGCTTCGTACCTGAACAATATCAGTCACGCGGTGTTATTTCCAGATTTGATCCTGTTGCTTAGAATTTTTCAGGTTGGGAAATTGGTTTACTTACATTCACCCCTCCCTTGATGGGAGGGGAACATAAGGGGAGGGTGGTAGTATATATCCCCCTCTCCTCAATCCTCTCCCACCAGGGGAGAGGAAGGATCAACATACCTGCCGATATAGTCAGTGAAAGATTGACATTGACCGATCAGTCAAGTATCTTTATCTGTCAGGAGAGTCAAATTATATGGGACGACCAAGCGACGCGAGGGAACGGCTCCTTGAATCGGCCATCGAACTGGTCTGGAAGAAGACCTACGGCTCGGTCAGCGTGGACGCGATATGTGAGCTGGCCGACGTCAGGAAGGGGAGCTTCTATCACTTCTTTCAGTCCAAGGCCGAACTGGCCGCGGCGGCGATCCAGAACCACTGGGACTGGTTCA
>JBGMRC010000185.1:1930-3160 GCA_048061075.1 bacterium
ACGGCGCGCTTCCTGTTCAATTTTCTGGAAGGGTCCATGACGATAGCTCGGATCCACAACGACCCTGAGTTATTAAAGGACCTGACTCCCGGCGCCATGCAGATATTAGGTGTAGTGGAAGGAAAACGCAGTTAAGAAGACGCGTAGGGAATTTGAATAATTTTTTTTCGCCACTGACTTGACTAAATAGTCAACTCATTAGCTAAATGCAATCAAAAGGAGGTTAATATGTCAAATTCTATTCTGGTAACTGGTGCTACGGGAACCCTTGGAAGCCAGGTTGTACAGCAGTTGAGCCAAAGGGGTTTTAGGGTGCGCGCGGCGGTACATTCTCCGGAAAAGGCAACAACACTTGCCGGCAAAGCCGATGAGATAGTATCCCTCGATTTCAGCAATCCTGAGACCTTTGATGGGGCGCTTGACGGTGTAGAGAAGGCCTTTTTCCTCAGTCCCCTTACAGAAGACACGGTGGAAATCGGAACAAGATTTGCTGAAGCGGCCAAAAAAGCAGGGGTCCGTCATATCGTTCGCCAGTCGGGCATGGGGGCAGATGCCGACGCGGGCATAACCCTTGGGCGATGGCACTGGGCCGTCGAACAGGCTATAGAGAATACAGGAATAAAGTGGACCCACATCAGACCGAACTCCTTCATGCAGAACTTCGCTGCCTTCTTCTCGCAGTCGATAAAGGAACAGGGAGCTTTCTACCTTCCGTGGGGTGACGGCAGTATCAGCCTTGTGGATGTGCGGGATATCGCGGCGGTGGCGGTGGAGTCACTGACAGGCGATGGACATGAGGGGCAGTCATATGAGATCACAGGTCCACAAGCCCTGTCCGGCGAGGATTGCGCCGGGATCTTTTCGAAAGTGCTGAACAAGACTGTTCAGTACGTTGATGTCCCTGAAGATGCCGCCAGGCAGTCAATGCAGGACATGGGGATGCCGGACTGGTTTGTCGATGTCATCATGGAGCTTTATGCTGTCAACAAGGCCGGGTATACAGCCGGGGTGACAGATACTGTCGAGAAGGTTACGGGTAAAGCCCCTCGCGGTTTCGAGCAGTTCGTACAGGATTACGTGGAGACGTTCAGCTAAAAACCTGCCTCATGAAGAGGCGTCAGGCTCGTAAAGAAAGGCCCTGACTTCCTCTCCCCTGGTGGGAGAGGACCGAGGTGAGGGGGATATTGCTGTAACTTGGGCCGCAAAGAAAAACCTTTGTGGGGTTTATAT
>JBGMRC010000186.1:0-3157 GCA_048061075.1 bacterium
GATACCCCAGCTGCACGCTCCCACCTCGGCAGACGTCGATCCGGGGTTCGAAGGCGAGCACTAGGTCGGTCTCTGCGCGGACCAAAGTCGACAGGAAAAAGTTCTCGACGTTCGCCCGGAACACTCCCGTCGCGGGGTCGTCGTCGTCGGGGGATCCGTCGCGGAACGTGGCCAACGGCGCGACAGAGCCGCCCATGCCCCCATCCCTTTTCATAAGAAAGACGTTTTCAAGCGGTTAGAATACCCAGTCGTCGGCAAGCTGTCTTCTGTCCCATTTTCGCCTGCGCTTCTCATTCACACCGAAGCGGGGATCGATGAACTGGCGCCTGTCCACGGTTCGCTTGCGCCTGTCGTCAATCGCCTGACGCCGACCGAGATCACTTCGCCGGTTATTTTCACCCTTCCACCATCGGTAAGTAACCTGCCTCCTGTCGATGGTGGCTGCTCTCCTGTCTATCCAGATCTTTTCATATGCCATTTACACCTTCTCCGAGCGTGAAGATTATCTTTTAAGATATAATTCCGAGGTGGCTGATGTCAACCAGCCCACGCCCTCCTCCCTCTTTCCTCCTCCCTATTTATTCACAATCAACTCACTCAACTCCTTCCTCTGTTTAGCCCGAGGCGCTTCCTTATCCGGGTATCCCACGGTCATGAGGATTATCGCCTCGTCCCCGCGGGCAACATCCAGGATCTGGCCCATCTTTCTCCTGTGGAACCACCCCACCCAGCACGTACCAAGGCCCAGTTCCGTGGCCACCAGGGACAGGTGGTCCATTGCAATAGCGGCGTCGGTCCTGTGATAGTCCTTGTCGATGACCTGTGTGAGCTTATGCCAGAATAGTTCGGGTCGTCCGACAGCCGCTACTATAAGGGGCGCGGTGGCGATCCACGCGTTAATGGATTCAGGGCCTGTGGGAACCGCCCTTGAGATGGCCCCGATAGTATCTCTATCGGTAATGAAGAGGAAGTTGTAGGGCTGCCGATTACAAGCCGAAGGAGCCCACCTGACCGCCTGAGCGAGAATTCCCTGATGCTCCTCTGAAACCGGTTCGGGAAGGTATTTTCTGCAGCTGTACCGCTTTTTTATTATTTCCAGGATATTGCTTCTCGGGGTGCTGTTATGAGTTGTGGCCATCTTAATGACTCCTGTGAGGCAACGTTTGATTCAGAGGTCTTCTTAGGATAATCTTATATATTAATTCATAATGTTTTGGTATTTAAGTTAATAGTGTCGCAAAAAGTCCATCCATGGCTTTTTACTCCTCGGGAAGGGAAAAGCGTCGTTTTCCCTTCCCTCACGAATCCATAACTATATATTAAGGTTATGGATTCGGGCGCCCATGCTCGGGCGCGATTGTAATGCTGTGCAAGTTGTTGTTTTGGGCGCCCCTCAATGGGCGCGTTGATGACTTCTTACTAGTCCATCAACTTTCAAATAGCTAAGGTTATTATGGATTCAGTGGACAAGTCGTTACCGATGCATTTATCAATACGTGCATTTCCTGCCTTCTGGGTTCAAAAGCCCCTGCCCGACCATATCCACAGCGCGAAGCAGGCAGAGGAATATGCAAGTGATTTTGCCCTCAGGGAGGGCAAGAAAGTGTGCCTCTCGATCCCTGGAGACCGGAATGTGTGGTTCGATGAGAAGGGAAGGGTGACCGCGAGAGTAGTGCTTTAATATTAATGAATCGGGGAAACGGTGAACCGGGGTGTGGGCATAGAACATTAGAGCATTAGAAATTAGAGCATTATCAAACCACGTTGGACATTGGACGTTGGTCCTTGGACTCTGGCCATAGGCTGGCTAACCTGGGTCCTGAGCAGAGTCGAAGGATTTCTAATGCTCTAATGCTCTATCAATAACTAACAACCCATCAATAAGGTATAAGAATGTCCAAAGAGAACCGAATAGCTCTCATAGCCTGCCTCGTATGGACTGTTATTGTTGCAATGCCCTTCGGTCTGGTTAAGAAGAGCGAAAAGGAGCAAATGAGAGATATCGCCCTCAGCCAGGCCAAGGGGTTTTTCCAGCAGGTTGTGGATACGCGGACCTGGAATGCCAGGCACGGCGGGGTCTACGTAGAAGTCAATGAAGAAACAGAGCCTAATCCATACCTGGATATACCAGACCGGGACCTTGTGACTACGGACGGCAGGAGGCTGACTCTCATCAATCCAGCCTACATGACAAGACAGATCGCCCAGATAGGCGAGAAGAGAGACCAGATAAGAACACATATCACCAGCCTCAAACCATTGAGATCCAAGAATGTGCCTGATCCATGGGAGGAGAAAGCCCTGAAAATATTTGAGCGGGGCAGGAAGGAATACTGGGAATATCTGATCGATGATCAGGGCAGGAATATCTTTCGCTACATGTCTGTTCTGATGGTTGAGAAGGAATGTCTGCAATGTCACGCGGAGCAGAAATACGAGTTAGGAGACATTAGAGGAGGCATAAGTATCTCCTTTCCAGCTGATGACATAATATCCGCCAGTATTTCGGACCTGGGGCTGGTAAAGACCTCACTCGGTATCACATGGCTCCTTGGTCTGGGGATCATCGGTATCGTTTTTTACGGCTACAGGCTCAAGCAGCAACATGTCCGGCAGCTTGAGGACCTGACTATCAAGGACGAATTTACCGGTCTTTACAATCGTCTTGGTTTTATGACAATGGCCAGGCAGCAGATAAAATACGCTGACCGCAATATGCAGAAAGCCATGCTGCTGTTCATTGGCATCGACGGCTTCAGGCAGTTAGTGGATATCCATGGGCAAGAAGCGGGTGACGCGCTCCTGGTCCGGATGGCCGGGATCCTTCGGAGCACATTCAGGGAGTTCGATGTAATAGCCAGATTGAAACGGGACCAGTTCGTTGTTCTTGCAATGGACAGCTCCCAGGATGATCTTGAGGCGATAAGAGAACGACTGGAAAAGATGGTGCGTGAAGACAATGAAACCACTGAGACACCGTACGAGTTGTCTGTCAGTTTTGGATCCGCGGAGTATGATCCCGAAGATCCTCAGGATCTGGAACTTCTGGTCCTCGAGGCGGATGAAGGGATGGATCTGGTTCCTGATGGGTGATACATTATTAGTTGAAAGTTGAAAGTTGAAAGCTCGTAACCAACAATCTTGTTATAGGCTCTGG
>JBGMRC010000187.1:0-3126 GCA_048061075.1 bacterium
CTGCCTGGTCGGAGATATCTCCTATGTAAATAACAAGCTCTTTGAGCTGGAGCTTCAGGAACTGGTCAAGTTCCGAATCGAAAATGTTAGTTATTAAACCTCGCTGAATGCGGTCGCACTGGCTCTCCTTCTCGTCGATTATGGAGACCAGTTCCCTTATTCGAGCGCTCTTTACGAAAAGATCCTCCACCTGAAGGACCATAAGATCGCAACTCTCCAGGGAAACACGGACAAGCTCCCTCACCTCGGGGACGATGAAGCCGGGAATGGACAGCTTCTGCGTCTGGATGATATTGAGGACAAGCTCAAAATACCGGGGTATCTCGTCGATGTTCTCCAGGAGACCCATAATGTCACCGCGGGACTCAGGAATGAGAACTTTGCTGTACATAAGGGTCTTGATCTCCTCACGAACATCATCCGCCATGGACTCAAATTTGTGGGTCTTCTCGGCAAGGGAATCAAACAGGTCAAACTTACTCTTGTCCAGGCAGGCCTCAAGCGCCTGGGCGAAACTCTCCTGGGTCTTTTTCAGGTCATCAAGATACCTGTGGATGAGGAGTTCGACCTGCCTCTGCTTACTGAAAAATATCTTCAACATATCTCCCTCCCTTGCAGGGAATTAAGATGATCCGTCGGCAGTGGACCGAGTTCACGCCGTTGCCACAAGATAGAAGCCGGCAAGCATTACAACCGCGACCAGGACCCTTAACCTGCCGTAAGGCTCCTTCATGCCTATCCATCCTGCCAGGACTGCCAGGAGGACGCTGGATTGTCGAAGGGCGACTATGTAGCTCACCTTTTCAGTTTGCATGACATGCAGGATCAGGCTGTAGGATGCCATTGTGCCCAGCCCTGCAATCATCGCCCTGGACCACTCTACCCTGTTCACATGGATTGCGGAAACCTCACCCTTCAGGATCATATACATGGAAAACAGAATGTAGGTCAGTGAGATGTGGAGCATGAAATAGATCGGACCGTGCATATTGGACGCGATTCTGGTGACACGTCCGAATTTCACCATTGCCGCCTTGTCAATAACGGAATAGGTAACCACGGCCCCCAGGGTGACAAAAGCCCATATGCTGTCTCTCTGTTTCAGGGAGTTGGAGAGGCGGCTCAGTTCTGAGCCGGTTTCTCCACGAAGCTGGATAAGAAATACGCAGATCACGACGATGGTGATTCCCAATATGCCGGTTGCCGATATACGTTCTCCAAGTGCGAAGTAGGCCACGAGGGGTACCAGTGCGGGGGCTGATCGAGCGATGGGGTAGACGAAGGAGATATCACCGGTTTCATAAGCCGTACTGAGGGCAAATATGTACATGGCGTGGACGGGAGCGGTGAACATGATCAAGCTCCACACGTCCGACGGTATGGAGCGGAGCGGTATGATGGGCAGGGCCAGGAGAGTAACTGCGATAAGCACGATGCCCTTGAGCATGGAGAAAGTCTTGGGGTGGTCGCTGGCCGCGGTATAGAGGTTCCACATCACATGGATGGCTGCGGATAGCAGGACGAGGACTATGGCCATCGGTGTCATGATCTCGATCCTATATGGCAGTCAAAGGAAAATTATGTGAAAAAATTCAGTCAGTCTGAGATGGTGTTGAAACCGTCACGATCCAGAAGGTAGACGAAGTGCGGAACGATCTCGATATGAACGGTGTTTCCCCTGGACCGCAGTATCTCCGGGTTGGGATCATCAAGAATAATTGTGTCTCCGTCCCCCACCGCGATCTCATAACGGGCAAGGGACCCCAGGAAAAAGAGATGCTGGATGGTTCCGCGAATGGTAGATACATCCCCATTACTGAACCTCATAGCCTCTGGTCGCGCTACAATTGTAACCTCCTCACCGATCCTGCGAACCGCATCCGTTTGGATCTTGACAACGGTGTCGTACATAGATACCTCCGCGAAGCCATGCTCGACATCTTTTACAATCCCCTGGAGAAAATTGGTCATCCCGATAAACTCCGCGACGAACTCCGTTGCGGGCTTCCTGTAGATATCCATAGGAGAACCTACCTGTTCGATACGTCCATGGTTCATGACCAGCATGGTATCGGAGATGCTCATGGCCTCTTCCTGGTCATGTGTGACGTAAATGGTAGTGATACCCAATCTTTCCTGGAGGTTCCTGATCTCGCCGCGCATGTATACACGCAACTTGGCGTCCAGGTTGGACAGGGGTTCGTCGAAAAGGAGGACTTCCGGCTCATTCACAAGGACCCTGGCGATGGCCACCCGCTGCTGTTGTCCACCTGAGAGCTGGTCCGGAGAACGGTCTTCCAGCCCAGTAAGCTGAAGGAGCTCAAGGCCTTCGGCAACTTTCTTCTTAATCTCCAACTCAGGGGCCTTGGCGATTTTCAGACCGTAGGCTACGTTTTGAAAAACTGTCATGTGAGGGAAGAGGGCGTAACTCTGGAAAACAGTTCCTGTTGGACGGTTATTGGGAGGGACCTCATTGACGCGCTTTCCGTCGATCATGATGTCTCCCTCCTCAGGTTGATAGAAACCGGCCAGGCATCTGAGGGCTGTTGTTTTGCCGCATCCACTCGGGCCAAGGAGCGTTGTGAGTCTGCCCGCCTCGAACTGGTGGGTGAATCCATCGACAGCCCTGACTTCCTCTGGCCCTTTCCCGAAAACCTTGGTTACATTGGACATAGCGACGGGAACTTTTTTCATGAAGAACTACCTCCGAATCTAAGTGGATCACATCCTGAACATAGTGGCGGTGGCGCCGGTTAGCTTGTAGAAAAATGCGATTATGACAATGACCATGAGCATTAGCAGGCTGGACATGGCGGCAGCCATTCCAAGTGATCCGGCTTCCACGAAGTTGTAGATGTCAACCGCCATAACCCTCCATCTGGGAGTTACAAGGAAGATGGTGGAAGTCAACTCCGTAATGGCCCGGATAAAGGCGAAAGTAACTCCGGCGATAAACGCCGGCTTCAGGAGTGGAAGCACTATCTTCCTGAAGGTAATACCCCAGGTGGCTCCCAGGTCTGAGGATGCCTCCTCGAAAGCCACATCGATCTGCTTGAGGGTTGATACTCCAGTGCGTAATCCGAAGGGCATTCTCCTGATAGTGTAATCAAGCAGCAGGATAAAAGC
>JBGMRC010000188.1:0-3112 GCA_048061075.1 bacterium
AACTCGGTCAGACGATCGCCCCAAACACCTCATTTGAAAGCAGCATGCCCCTCGTCGTCAGTCTTATCCTTCTCGCTGATGTCCTTATCAGGCCCAGCTCACGGAATCGCTTCAGGGACGGTCCAAGAATTATTCTCGGATCCTTGCCGTACCTCAGGATGAAGTGATCGATGTCCACACCCTCAGTTTGCCTCAGAGCCAGCATGAGAGCTTCCGCCGGACGTATCTCCGGACCTTCCACACAAAGCTCCTCTTTTACGGAGCCGGGATCGTCCATATAGGCCTCAAGATCCGGGACGTTGCGCCACCTCGATCTTGTGCCTTCGGCTGTTACCGCACTGTGCGCCGATGGTCCAAGGCCGATGAAGTCACCGTCACGCCAGTAATTAATATTATGCAGGCACTCATGGCCCGGCTTCGCAAAGTTACATATTTCGTACTGACTATACCCTCCCGCGATCAGGATCCTTCTGGATTCCGTGAACATCGCGGCAGCAGTATCCTGGTTGATTTCCCGCGGGCCTGAATCAGCTCTCTGCACGAGGGAATAAAGGGAAATATGGTCAGGGTCAAGCAGGAGGGCTGTTTGAAGGTCATTTATGAAAGATTCTTCCTCCTGTCCGGAAAAACCGTAGACCAGATCTATGCCAACCGAGATGAAGCCGGCGCTGCGTGCTGCTTCTACCGAACGTTCGGCCGACTCCTCCTCTCTTCTTACTCCCAATGCCGCAAGGGAATCCGGGTCGAACGATTTTATACCGATGCTTACCCTTCCGAAACCGGCCTCCTGCAGTCTCCCGAGCTCATCCGTTCCTGCTTCAGGTACGACTTCGATACTGCTCTCCAATGTACCATCTATAAAAAAGGCTTCATCCAGATGTCTGAAGAGGCTTTCGTAAAATCCCGACGGGAGGACCGACGGGGTTCCACCACCGACATAAACACTCCTGACCGGAGCGGAAATCGTTCCGGATATGGAATCGACCTCTCTTGCCAGCGCATCGAGATAAGCCTCAACTTCCCGGGGTTTCTCTCTGTAGAAGTGGCAGAAGTCACAGAGATTCCAGCAGAACGGCACATGGATATAGATGGAAAAGAAGGGGGGAAACCGATCGGCAGACTTCATGTCACCTGACAAAGCATCTGGCGCGCCGGTCCTTACTCCTGTGGGACAGCTCAGGTACGTCCACTGAACATCGGTCTATCCTGATGGGACATCGCGGATGGAAGTGGCACCCCGGCGGGGGGTCGATGGGGCTGGCCACTTCACCCGCCGGCCCTCTGTCCTTCTTTCTCAGATCCGGATCGGGTTCAGGTATGGCCCGTACGAGGGCTTCAGTGTATGGATGCACCGGATTCGCATAGACATCCTCAACGGGCCCTTCTTCCACCAGCCTGCCAAGGTACATCACAGCAACTCTGTCGCAGAGGCTCCGAATCACTCTCAGGTCATGAGAGATAAAGAGCATCGTGAGGTTAAACTGCTCCTTAAGGGTCATAAGAAGATTGAGGATCTGGGCCTGGATCGAGACATCGAGGGCCGAAACCGGCTCGTCGGCCATAAGGAAATCAGGCCTCAGGGACAGGGCCCTGGCGATTCCGAGGCGCTGTCTCTGCCCGCCTGAAAACTCATGGGGATACCTGCCGTAACTGTCGGCAGGTAGTCCGACAGTGACAAACATCTCATTGACGTTTGCCTTTATCATATCAGTGCTCATTCCCGATAGCCGGAGAGGCTCTCCGACTATGGCGCCCACGGTCTTCCTGGGATTCAGGGAACTGAAGGGATCCTGGAAGATAATCTGCATGCGCTGACGATAGGGTCTCAATTCCCGCCTGTTAAGTCCGGTTATATCGATACCGTCAAAGATCACCCTGCCCGAAACAGGTTCGATCAGCCTGAGGACCATCCGGCCAAGTGTGGTCTTGCCACAACCGGATTCGCCCACGAGGCCGAAGACCTCTCCTGTCCGCACCTGGAATGAAACGTCATCAACAGCCCTGACTCCGCCGACGATTTTACCGAGAGCGCCACCCTTGACCGGAAATATCTTGGTAAGGTGTTTGACTGTTAAAAGTGGTTCGCTCAGATTGTCCTCCCCAACCTCTCGTGCTCGCTTCCAGGAAAGTAACACCTGACCTCAATGTCCTTTTCCGTCAAGGTTAACTCGGGTTCCTCCTGAGTGCACACTTCCTGGGCCCTAGGACACCTGGGATGGAACCGGCATCCGGAAGGCAGATCCGTAAGGTCCGGCACACTCCCCCCAATGGCTACAAAGCGACGCCTGCCCGGTGTCGGAAGAGAATTTATAAGACCCATTGTATATGGATGCCGGGGAGCGCCAAAGAGGTCACCGACCCTGCTCATCTCAACTATCACGCCAGCGTACATCACACAGACCCGGTCCACTACTTCAGCGACTACACCCAGATCGTGGGTGATGAGCAGGGCTCCACGGTTGCCCTCACGGATCAGTTCTTCGATCAGTCTGAGTATCTGGGCCTGAACGGTGACATCCAGGGCCGTTGTAGGCTCATCGGCGATCAGCACATCCGGCTCACACGCCATGGCCATGGCGATCAGAGCCCGCTGCTGCATTCCGCCGGACATCTGATGCGGGTATTGAGATACCCGCCTGGCCGGATCGGGTATTCCCACCCGGTCAAGAAGCTGTGCTGCTCTTTCGAAGGCAGCGCTCTTGTTCATTCCACGGTGCAGCCTCAGAACTTCAGCCACCTGATCTCCTACGGTGAAGACCGGATTAAGGGCGCTCATGGGTTCCTGAAAGACCATGGAGATCCTGTTGCCCCTGACGTGCCTGATCTCCTCATCGTCCATCTCCAGGAGGTCCTCTCCCTCAAGGAGAACCTGTCCCGAGATCACTTTGCCGGGATCCGGCACCAGCCGGAGAATGCTCAAGGCAGTAACACTCTTGCCGCAGCCCGACTCACCTACAAGGCCCAATATCTCACCCCCGGAAAGAGAGAATGAAACTCCATCCACGGCGTGCAGGGTTTTCCCCTCGATGGAGAAGTGGGTTATCAGGTCTTTCACTTCAAGTAATGGTACTCCCATGGGGGTCATTTAATGGACTGACAGCATAGCTGTCAA
>JBGMRC010000189.1:0-3094 GCA_048061075.1 bacterium
TTATCCTCTTGGAGATATCGTAGTGCTCGATGCTGAAGGACCCGCCCATACCGCAGCAGCGGTCTGCGTCCTCCATGGGAATGAACTCAACCCCCGGAATGGATCCGATCAGCCTTATGGGTTCATCCTTTATCCCCTGGAACCTTCCCAGATGGCAGGGGTGATGGTAGGTGACCACCCTTTTTTCCACAGGTTCGGAGAGTTTGTCCTCTGTAGAGCTTAAAAGGGTCTTACCTGTCATGAATTCGTTGATGTCGAATATTTTCGATACGAAATTCCCAGCGCGCTCAGGATCTACCCCTCTTTTTTCCAGAAGCCGCGAATAATTTTCCTTCAGGTTGCTTCCGCAAGAGGCGCAGCCGGTAACTATGAGATCCAGGTCGAACTTCTCGAACTCCTCCAGATTCTTTACAGCAAGTTCCCTGGCAGTCTCCCCTGCACCGCCCGCTAAAGCGGGCATCCCGCAGCAGGCCTGATCCTCGGGCACTACCACTGTCGCGCCGGTGGCGGCAAGAAGTTCTATTATGCTAATTCCCATCTCAGGATAGAGGTAGTTGACCATGCAGCCGGCAAATATGCCTATCCTCGGCCCCGTGCCCTCACTGACAGTGCCGCTCGCAAGTTCAGTAAAGAATCGGGTCGAAACCTCAGGAAGAGTCCTGTCCTCAGGCACGAGAGGCATGGGAAACCGCCTGCGGAGCCCGGCCTCTTGAGGTAGCCGGCGGAATACCAGTCTCTGGGCCGCCCGGCCTGTGCGCATGGCAAGCCTGAAGGTTTTCAGTGCCCCCAGAAGGTGGTTGAGCAAAATACCCTTGCCGGCCTTGATGCCCACATCATCCGCCACCATCTCCCGGGCCTCCAGCATTACGGGGATGGTGGGTACCAGGTTGGGACACGCCTCCTCGCAGGCCCCGCACAGGAGGCAAAGCTCAAGGTACTCCCTGAGGAGAGTGGAACCCTCAAGGTTTCCCTCAATAGCCGCTTCGATGAGTGCCATCTTGCCTCTGGCCGAATGGGACTCCGCGGGGACAACGGAATACACAGGACATACGGTATGACATGTCGCGCACTTAACGCACGCGGAACATCTCTTGATTGACACCGGCTTTTCCCCTGCCCTATGCATGGCTTCTCGTAATTTCCCTGCTTGCCGATGAGGGCTCAAAATCGAAGGTCTTGTGCGGATTCAGAATATTATTGGGATCAAAAGCCCTCTTTATGCGCCTCATGAGTTCCATGGATTCAGCACCCAGCTCCAGACCCATATAAGGGGCCTTGGCGATGCCGATCCCGTGCTCTCCCGAGATGGACCCATCAAGACTGACGACCAGCTCAAAAAGGTCTTTCAAGGCGCCGTCAACCTGGGCCATTTCATCCTTATCTGCCGGATCCACCAGGATGTTCGCGTGGACATTGCCGTCTCCGGCGTGGCCGAAGCCCACTATATTGATATTGCGCTCTGCTGCTATCTTTTCAATACCCATGATAAGTTCAGGGATATTCATCCGCGGGACCACGACATCCTCGTTTATCTTCAGTGGCCTTATCTTCATTATGGCGGGGGAAAGGGAGTGCCTCGCCTTCCAGAGGGATTCGGCTTCACTTTCGTCTTGCGCCTTTTTCACATAAAGCGCCCCGGCCGATTCGCATACCTCCTGGATCACGGATGCCTGCCGATCCACGCTGACCTCATCGCCATCTACCTCAATGAGCAGGAGAGCCGCTGCTTCACCGGACAGGCCCGGCTGCAGATACTCTTCAACGCACCTGATGGCGGATCTATCCATGAACTCCAGGGCAGAGGGGGTTGCGCGGCTTGCCATGATCTTCGCGACGGCCACCGAAGCGGCCTCGAGCTCGGGAAAAACGGCCATCAGCGTCCTTACAGATTCCGGCCTGGGCAGGAGGCGGAGGAGGAGTTTTGTTATGATCCCCAAAGTTCCCTCGCTCCCTACAATGAGCCTGGTAAGGTCGTAGCCCGTCACGCTTTTCACAGCGGCGGAACCGGTGTGGATTATCTCACCCGTAGGCAGCACTACCTCCAGGGCCATTACATAGTCCCTGGTCACACCGTACTTTACCGCCCGGAGCCCGCTGGCGTTTTCAGCGGCGTTACCTCCCAAAGTGGAGATATCCATGCTTGAAGGGGCCGGGGGGAAGAATAGCCCCACCTTTTCAACCTCCTCCTGCAGCCTGCCGTTTATCACGCCTGATTCAACCCTCGCTGTCATGTTGCCCACGTCCACTTTAAGTATCCTGTTTAAGCGATCCGTGTTGACTATGAGGCCTCCACTTACAGCAAGGGAACCGCCCGTCATGCCGGTGCCAGCCCCTCTGGGAACAACAGCAAATCCTTCTTCGTTAGCCAGGCGCAGGATCTCAGAGATCTCGTTCTCGTCTGCGGGATGGGCCACCATGTCCGGCAGGTATCGCCGGTTCATGGCATCGTAGGAATAAAGGTGAAGGTCCTCGGGCCGGTCGGAGCAATGCTCTTTTCCGACGATCTTTCTAGTGCCCTGACGGCTTTTTCTATTTAAAGTTTTAAGTTCCATATTTTCCTACTAAAACAAGTTGATAATTGAGGTGAGGTGTATATATTACCACCCTCCCCTTTATCCCCTCCCATCAAGGGAGGGGAGTAAACACCAATACCCGCAAACTCTGTGATTTATGTGGTTCAAACCCAATCTCCAATATCCAACTTCTAATTTCCAATTTCCACCAACCAGGAACCAGTTAAATCGTTATTTCTCAGATTTTTCCAGGAACCTTAGATTCCCTTCATACAGGTACTCTAACGTCTTTGCCGCCACCTCGTCAGGGGAGACCTGGATCTTGGCCTCGCCCGTCTCCATGGCCGACCTTGCCACCGCCGCGGCCACGAGAGGCGGCACCCTGTAATCCATTGTGCTGGGGATGATGTAATTGGGTTCGAGCTTCCCGTCATCTATATATCCGGCGATGGCCTCTGCCGCAGCTATTTTCATCTCGTCGTTTATATTCCTTGCCCTGACGTCCAGGGCCCCCCTGAAGATACCGGGGAAAGCCATGGAATTATTGACCTGGTTGCGGAAATCAGATCTCCCCGTAGCCA
>JBGMRC010000190.1:0-3032 GCA_048061075.1 bacterium
CTGCTGAAGTTTTTCCCAGCTCTCTGGCCGCTCCTTTGGCGCTCCAAGGTCCTGGGAGGTGATCGCAGCGTCGAACTTTCCCGCGAGGAGAGTCTTTTCCATCTTCAGGTCCAGGGTCTTGCTGTGAGCATTGGTGACCAGGTAAACCCTCTTGCCGATCTCCCTTAACCTGTCAAGAAAAGGTATCACAAATGGATGCACTGATATCAGATGATCTACCTGCCTTTTGAGCTTCAGGATATCGAGGCCGAGCTCCTCAGACCAGAAATCCAGATCCGTCCAGTTAAGGGTTCCCTCATGGGCTCTGTAGTGCTTAAAGAGCTTTCCCCTGGCATCTTCCACACTGATACCGTTATTTGCCGCGTACTGTCGCGGGACATGCTCCTCCCAGAAATGATCATCAAAATGCTTATCCAGCAGTGTCCCGTCCATGTCCAGAAGGACGACGTCGATCTCTTCCCAATTCGGGACAGCTCCCATATTATCCATGTCGCTCTGTCTAATCCCTCACTCTTGAGGCCTGTGGGATAATACCCAGATAGCCGGCCAGCGCCCACAGGGTTCCCAGGGCCAGCAAAACCGCTCCTGTGATAACCAGCCAGACGCCCGGATCATAGTTAACCCTGTACCTGCCGATGGCAGCCTCCCTCAATTGACCAAGAGTTACAGTAGTGCCGCCTAAAGAGATCGGGCTCTTGTTTCCGGGCGCGGAAGATATGTAGCCTGTGTCTACAACGGTTCCCTCTGTGTCCCTTATCACCAGGAACAGCCCAGGTCCGGTGATTTTACCCATCGTCTGCCCCGGCTGGACGATATTCTCAAGGATCAGTTTTCTGCCGCCGGCGAGTTCCACTGCGCTACCCCTCTCCATGTACCTGACCCCGGCCTCCGAAGTTCCCACTACCCCTCCGATGATGAAGTACCCGTAATCATCAGGTGGATATACAACGGTATTTCCAGAAATAAGTGGATGGTTCAGCCTTATCCTGCCCACATCAGACACACCGTCACCACCAGTAAGGGATATTTCGCTAAGTGTATCGAGGGAACCGCCGTCGGGCGACCTGATCACCTCCAGCCTCTGGAGGCTTAGGGTAAGGTCCATCATGGGCACTTTGCTTGTTCCCCCTTCAATTACCTCAACCAGTGTCCTCTGGCCGAACGCGCTGCCCAGCACGAAGCCCGCGAAGATTAACAGGAAACCGAGGTGAACAAGTACCTCACCGATGCCTTTGAACCTCCTCCTCTTCCTGAAAAACCAGTTCACCGTGCACAGGAGAAGGCTTGCCACCATGAGATATGTCAACACCACCAGAATGTAGATCCACAGCGACTGCGGCAGTGACTCGGGGGCGACTTCTCTGAGCCAGACATTGAAGGGAACAGAGTCCATTTTCATGTGGAACATGCGATCGTCAAAGTACGCGGCAATAGAACCCAGTCCCAGATTCAGACTCCAGAGAAAACTGATCACGACAAAGGTAACCGGAGAGGTCAGAGTACTCCACACAATGTTTACAGTCCTTGTGAACCCTTCCGGTCCGCTTCTTTTCATTTCCTGATTATTCACTTCGTGACGATGCCTTTTAAAGGAGGGGGTGGGAAGTTGAAAAGAGAAGTCCCAGACCCAGATATGTAAACAGAACCAGTATGAAACCGACAATCATAAGGACGTCCAGGGGCCATCCCTCCCACGCCTGCCTGTTCCTCACATGAAGAACACCTGAGTAATAGAACCACAGTATCCAGGACCAGATGCCTTTGATCCGCCAGGACCAATAAGATCCCCAGATAAGATATGACCAGAGGCTTCCAGCGATCATGGTCCAGGTAAAGAGGATGTACCCGATGTAAAGGCTCTCATCGAGCATCCTCCTCGTACTTCCATCGAAGGATATTTCTATGCCCGCCAGCCTGTAACTTCCCAGTATGGCTCCCACACTGAACAGGCCGTACGCGGCAAAGGAGGTCGCGATGTGGATAATAAAGAGGGGCGTATCGATAGTGGGAGTGAGAGGCGCCACTGCCTTTGGCCCCTTCATGGCCAGTATTAATGCAAGAACCGCAAGGAGCATGGAGGCCGGCAGGAGCTTGCCGGCACCGTATCTTATGTAAAAGTACAAAGTGAGAGCAACCACCCAGAATGTCAGAAAATGCTGGGCCTCGAAAAGTCCGGTAACCGGCAGATATCCGCCGACCCTCCACCTGAGCAGGAGCTGAGCCGTCTGAAAGACCAGACCAAGGGCTGCAATCCACGCAGCTGTGCTTTCAGGAAGCCTGCTTGAGACCCGCGAGAGGAACCAGGCCGCCAGTGACAGCATGTAGGAGGCAAGTGCAGCTAGGTGAAGTATGTTCCACAGATCGTTCATAATTACTCTCATATCCCGCTTCAGCGGAACTGTGCTTCTACCACAGTGTGTACTGCTTGTTCAATGTATAACTTTGTTAAGGTCGTAAAAAGTCCATCTGTGGCTTTTTACTCCGCGGAAAACGAAAAGTGTCATTTTCACTCTTTCATGGAAGAATTCCGCATTATTTCGAGTATAATTTATTAAGGGACTTTTCCAGGCAACAGAAGCGTTCACGGTTCGATCACTGAATGGAGTTCCGTACGATGGACGAAAACCTGTTCAAAATAATCGGTGTCATTATCCTGACAGCAGGTTACATAGGCGTGTTCTTTATCGAAACGGCGGTTCCACTCAGACGACGCAAACGGCCCCTGGCCGGACGCTTGGGAACCAACGCGGGCCTCACACTCCTGACATTCCTTACGGGTGCAATGATCGTCGGGCCTGCCGCCTTTGCAACATCCCTCTGGTCCTCGAAAAACTCCATCGGACTGCTCTATGCGGTCCCTCTGCCCGCCTGGCTCAGGTTTGTGGCGGCTTTCCTGCTCATGGATCTTACCTTTTACTATTGGCACAGGATAAACCATACCGTACACCTGCTTTGGCGTTTTCACAGCGTCCACCATATAGATCCCGACCTTGATGTTACAACGTCGTTCAGGTTCCACTTCGGGGAGATAC
>JBGMRC010000191.1:0-3007 GCA_048061075.1 bacterium
ATGGAATCGGTATTTCGCTTCGTGATTCACCAAAACCCCGGCCTGATTTGCCTTTGGTTATCCATGGTTCCGGCCTGTGTATCGGAGTAACGGGGTATCGGGGTTATTGGGAATAGGTGATTACTAGAAACAAGAAACTAGAAACCAGAAACTAGGTCAATAATGGATCTAACACTATACATACTTACCGATAAGGACTTATCTATGGGCCGATCGGACGAGGAGGTTGTTTCCGAGGCTATTAGTGGCGGCGCAACGATTATTCAGTACAGGCACAAGGCAGGTGGTGCCAGGCAGATGATGGATGAAGCCATTAGATTAAGGGACGTTTGCCGGGAATCATCGGTTCCCTTCATCGTCAACGACCGCCTCGATGTAGCTCTTGCAAGCGAAGCTGACGGGGTTCACCTCGGGCAGGACGATCTGGATGCCGCATCCGCCAGGAAGATCGCCGGACCGGGTTTTATTATAGGTGCATCGGTCAGGACACCGGAAGAGTGCGTAAGGGCTGAGGATTCCGGCGCCGACTACCTTGCGGCTAACGGCATTTTCTTCACATCAACCAAAACCGATTTCGGGGAGCCGCTGGGCATAGACGGGCTCAGGGAACTATGCGGCACAACCAAACTGCCCATAGTGGCTATTGGCGGTATCAACTCCCGGAACGCGGCTGATGTGATCAAGGCCGGGGCAGACGGTATAGCTGTGATCTCATACGTTGTCAGCCATGAAGATATTAAGGGTCGCTGTGCTTCCCTCATCGAATCTATTGGAGAGGGCAGGCGGACCAGGTGAAGATCAGGGAGCTTGGCGAATTCGCCTTTATCAACAGGGTCCTTGCAGCCGCGGGACGTGAAAGAACCCCTGTGGTCCTGGGAATCGGTGACGATGCGTCCATACTCGCTCCTGAACCGGGACGTGAGTTGGTAGTCACCACAGACATGCTGATGGAGGGTGTTCACTTCCTCAGGGAATCCACCCCTCCTGAGGATCTGGGATACAAATCACTGGTGGTCAACCTGAGTGATGTTGCGGCCATGGGTGGCAAGCCAATACAGGCATATCTGTCTCTTGCACTGACATCAGAAACTGAAGTTGAGGTGCTGGACAGGTTCATCCAGGGTTTTCTGGAGGCCGCTGGGGACAGTGTACAATTATCAGGCGGGGACACTGTATCCTCAAAGGCGGGCTGGGCGATCTCGGTAACCGTGATTGGCGATGTAAAAGAGGGGGCCGCGCTAAGGCGTGATGCTGCTGCTGCGGGAGATATTATCTACCTGAGCGGCCCAACGGGTGAATCGGCAGCGGGCCTTGCTTTTCTTCTTGATCAGTTCTCCTTAAACGATGTCACAGCCGAACCACTGATCCGGGCCCATAACAGACCTGTACCGGAACTTGAACTGGGTTCGATCCTCTCTGAATCGGGTCTGTGCGCCTGTGCCATCGACATCAGCGACGGCCTCCTTCAGGACCTCCATCATATATGCAAGGCCAGTTCGGTGGGCGCCAGATTATTTCTGGATAAGATACCGCTGACCGATGAGCTTATCGAGGCGGCTAAAGCAGCAAATATCGACCCGTATCGGTGGTCTCTTGCGGGAGGTGAAGACTATCGGCTCCTTTTCATGATCCGGGAGAAAAACGTTAAAATACTGGAAGAAGCACTGAAAGGACTGGATCTGGCCATACAGCCAATAGGAATTATCGAAAAGGGCGAGTCGATTCAACTTTTTAACAGGGGACGCCGAGTCCCGGTACCGGAAAAAGGTGGTTACGATCACTTCAGAAACGAATGAAAGAATCCCGGAACACGGCCCGGTACTGATAATATCCGCGTCCGACAGCAGCTGCGCTGCCGGGATGCAGGTTGATGTAAGGACCGCTGAAGCCCTCAGAATGCCTGTAAGATGCGTTCTGACAGCATCCACCGCCCAGACAGACAGCGGTGTTACATCAGTAGCCCCTGTACCCATCGATAACATTGAAGCATCCATTGAGGCGGTTTTATCTGATCCTCCCGGTATAGGCGCTGTAAAGATCGGTATGCTTTTCAATGAGGAGATCGTAAGGGCGGTTTCCGTGGGGATATCGCCTGTCAACAAAGCCGGTATCCCGGTTGTTCTTGACCCGGTGATGAGATCAACTGCCGGTTCGGCCCTGATCCAGGAGGATGGCGCCAGATCCCTCCTGGAGAGTCTCCTGACGTCCGTCACCCTCGTAACCCCCAACCTGGATGAACTGGAGATCCTCGCACAGTCCGCTGGTTACACCGGCAGCAGTCTCGAGGACAAGGTTAATGCGCTGCTTTCCAGGGGCCCCAGGGCCGTTCTCGTGACAGATGGTGAAGGGGATGGCAAAGATTGTGAGGACACCCTTTACCAGGGGAGTGAGAGAAATGTATTCAGGCACCCGAGGGTATCCGGTCCCACACCCAGAGGCACCGGTTGTGCCCTTTCTACCGCTATAGCTGTAAACCTTGCACACGCAAAGCCCATCAGGGAAGCTGTGGGTTCTGGAATAGATTTCACTCTATCCCTGATTGAAAACTCGAGAATGGTGGGAAATCAGCGATTGTTATTTCCTGCTCGGAGATAGTGTTCCATTTTTCAACTTCCAAGTTCCATGTTAAATATTCGAAATTGGAGATTGGTTTAGAACATTAGAGCATTGGAAATCAGGGGAACCAGGCGACGTATTCTAACAGGGATGGAGGGGATGAGAGCGGGCGATGGGGATGGAATCGGTATTTCGCTTCGTGATTCACCAAAACCCCGGCCTGATTTGGGGAGAATCCTAAAGATGTTGGTTGTTAGTTGATCAGATTTTTAAAGCATTGCAAATTTAACAACCCTATAATACCCTTATAATTCTACTGTTGACTGTTTCCCGGGTCTTTGAGACATTACCGCCCGGTATCAGGACAGTAAGAATTTATGAAAGGAGGACCGCGGATTGGGAAGCGTTGTTAAGAAACGTCGAAAAAAAATGAGAAAACACAAACACAAAA
>JBGMRC010000192.1:0-2973 GCA_048061075.1 bacterium
TTCATCTTGACGATGCCTGTCTGGCGGAACATCTTATGGCCCGTTTCAGGCATGTAGGGGCTTATCATCACCGCTATGTGGCGGATTGTCTCGAAAAGCGTGTACATAACAGTATCCAGTTTCTGTTGGGCATCGTCATTGAAGAGAGCCCAGGGCGCTGCCGAGTCGATATATTTGTTGGCGTTGCCGATAAATTTCCAGATCGATTTCAGCGCCCGGTCGAAAGCCAGGTCATCCATATACCCCGCTATCGCCGAGGCCGTATCGGCAGCGTGTTCTGACATGGTTTTTTCGGCATTCCCCAGATCGGCATCAGCCGGTTTTTCCGGGATCTCTCCCGCCCTGTACTTGTCCAGCATTCCCAGGGACCGTTGGAGGAGGTTTCCCAGGTCGTTGGCAAGATCGGAATTGATCCTTCCTATGAGCGCTGAGTGGGAGAAATCACCGTCCAGCCCGAAGGGAACTTCCCTGAGGAGGAAATACCTGATCGCGTCATGGCCGTACTCGTCGGCAAGCAGGTTCGGCTCAACAACATTGCCGATGGACTTGGACATCTTCTGTCCTTCCACGGTCCACCATCCGTGGGCGAACACCCTCTTTGGGGGTGGAAGGCCGATACCTTTTAACATCGTTGGCCAGTAGACTGTATGGGTAGTGAGGATGTCCTTGCCGATCAATTGAGTTGAATTTTCCCAGAAGGATCTGAATTTTTCGTCATCAACCCCGAAACCCGGTGCCGTGGCGTAATTAATCAATGCGTCAAACCATACATAGGTCACGAAATCGCTGTCGAAGGGTATCTCTACACCCCAGTTAAGCCTTTCCTTGGGCCTGCTGACGCACAGGTCCGCGAGGGGTTTTTTTAAAAATCCCAGGATCTCGTTGCGGCGGGTTTCGGGCCTTATGAACCCCGGATTGTCTTCAATGTGTTTTCGCAGCCACTCACGATAATTGCCCATTCTGAAGAAATAGTTGGACTCGTCAATACGAATGACTTCCCTGCCGCAGTCCGGGCAGTTTCCGTCCACAAGGTCCTTTTCCGTCCAGAACCGTTCATCGGGTACGCAGTAAAGGCCGCTGTAGGTGCTGGTGTAGATATCTCCATGCTCCTTGAGGATTTCCATGAATTTCTGAACAACAGCAATATGGCGGGGTTCGGTGGTTCTTATGAAGTCATCGTTGCTTATGGCAAAGCGTCTCCAGAGCTCCTGGAAACGGACTACCATCTCGTCGCAGTGCTCTTCAGGAGACAGGCCCCTTTCCCTGGCGGCCTGCTCAACCTTCTGTCCATGCTCGTCGGTTCCGGTGAGGAACAGGACTTTTTTCCCCACTGAACGCATATAGCGGGAGATCACATCGGCTGCTACAGTAGTATAGAGGTGCCCGATATGGGGGACATCGTTTACGTAGTAGATGGGTGTCGTTACATAGAAGGTGCCGCTCACTTGAGCTTCTCCTGAAATTCCTCGATAGTCATTATCAGCGGGTTCTGATCCGGGATGTCCACGGTGATGGTTCTTGTGAAGATATCCCAGCCCCGCACTCTGCCAGTCCCCTCCGGAAGGGTAACCTTCTTGCCAACCTTGGGAAGGTCCCTCGAAACCTCCTGATAGAGTTCATATTCGTAGTTAAGGCAGCAAAGAAGCCTGCCGCATCCACCAGATATCTTGTTAGGGTTGAGGATGACATTCTGCTCTTTTGCCATCTTCACCGATATGGGGGCGAACTCCTTGAGGAAAGTGCAGCAGCAGAATGCCATTCCGCACGGACCGACTCCCCCCATCAGCCTCGCTTCGTCCCTGATGCCTATCTGGCGCATTTCGATCCTGAGTTGAAATTCCTTCGCGAGGTTTCTCACAAGCTCCCTGAAATCAACTCTCTTTTCTGCGGTGAAGTAAAATATCGCATTGGAGCGATCCAGAAGAAACTCAACGCTGATCAGCCTCATGGAAATCTCCCACTCCTCGATGACCTCATTGCAGTAATCGAAGGCTTTCTTCTCCAGTTCCCTGTTTTCCTCGTCGCGCTCCAGCTCGTCCGGTGTGGCTTTGCGCAGCACCTTGGGTTGCTCACACTTTGTACAGGGAAGCTCAAGTGGAGGTTCGATGACAGTTCCAATGGCTTTTCCCTTCGGGCCGGAGACTACGACCTCGTCTCCAGGGGTCAGCTTGTGCTCTCCGGCATCGAAATGTGATGTCCTGTTCTGCCCCCTGATCTGTATGAGCACAGAACGTGCTGTTTTATCCCGGGTTTCTTCCTTTTTCTCGGCGTCGGATGTTATTTGTTCCATGTTGTCCTCGTTGTTATTGTCGCAAAAAGTCCATGAGTGGCTTTTTGCTTATGAATAAAAAGCGGATAGTCCGCTCATATTGGTTGTACGGGTGCGTAGCTTCTTATGGTTAACAGCAGCCTGTCAAGAGTTAGTTCTACATTAGTATTTTTATTGAGATCGTCTCTGGCATCCTCTATTGCCTCCAGAATGGTAGAAAGAGAACCTTCCTTCAGGGCAGTTGCTCCTTCCTGCAGTTCAGGGAGATGCGAAATATGTATTACCTGATCCTCAGGACCGTCAAGTGATAAAATCATCATGTCCCTGTACCACTGGGCCATGAAATCGAGAATTCCCAGCGCTTCTTCCCTGTTCCTGCCCCATCGTTCAGCAAGATCAAGGAGCTCCTTGTTGGCTGACTTGTGTAAAGAGGCAAGGGGTTCGAATTCTTCCGCGAGTTTTTCCGGTACTTCATCGGAATGGTATGTAAAAGCCCGCTCCATACTTCCCCTTGCCATGGAGGACAGCAGTTCTGCCCTCTCTCCTCCAACACCTGATTTTTTGAGGAGGTCTCTTACTACATCTCGTCCCAGGGGTGCGAAAGAAAGGACCTGACACCTTGATGATATCGTTGGCAGGACTGAATCACGGTCCGGAGCTATCAATACGAAACGGGATGTCACCGGCGGCTCTTCAAGAGTTTT
>JBGMRC010000193.1:0-2952 GCA_048061075.1 bacterium
GTAATGGTACTCAGGTCTATTTCGATCACGTCCGCGTATGGCGCCCCGGCGTCGGCCTCCATGAAGGTTGGCGATTTGAGCCATTTTTTCATAAGTTTGATTATTACCCTGATCTGTTTTGAACTGTTCCTCCTGATGAAATTCTCCTCCAGGAACTTGAGGTTGTTTTCAACGTACTCGATGATCCTGTCGGGTGAATGGGCAAAGGTGCATGCTGCCGCTGAGCGCTCGGCTGAAGTATCAGTAAATTTGTAGGACTCTTCGACGCTGATATCTCCGAGACCCTCAATTTCGAGTATCCTGTCCGCGAAGACATTCACCTTTTCGTCACCCTTTTTGAGATTCAGCTTCCCCTCCTGAAGGGCGACCCACGGGATGGCGTTGACCAGGTCCCTGGTGGTAATACCCTGCTGGATCTCGCCACTGAAGCGAACCAGTAATGATTCAGGCATATCCAGAGGCAGGTAACCCTGGCTTGCGGCGAAGGCAACAAGATCTGATCCAGCCGGGAAGCTTATCCCGATGGGGAACCTGGTGTGGCTGTCGCCGCCGGTTCCCACGAAGTAAGGCAGGAGGAACCTGTTCCCGTTTATGTGGATAATACCATCCCCCGGTCTGAGGGCAATACCGCCTAGCCTGTTCGCGAAATCGGTCAGGGTGAACTGCATTTCGGCGTCCTTGCTCTTCGGCCCAGCTGCCGTGTGACAGAAGGACTGTATGAAAACAGTGGCAAAATGTGTGCAGGCAAGCTCCTCCAGTTCCTGCCGGGTCATCTTTCCTGTTGTGTCCTGAGAGAAGACAAGGTGTGCCTGCGGCTCTGCGTATTCTCCCGGGAGAACGCCCGGCAGGCCCGCTGCGCTGCCTACCAGCTTCTGTGCCAGGGAAAACGGCTGATCTTGCCCTGTTTCTTTCTTTTCAGGGAGCGTCATTGGCGGCTCATCCGTATCTATTCCCAATCTGGAGCAGATCTCCCTTGCCCTGGAGGTGAGTTTACGGCCGATTATGAGGAGGTTTCTGCCGCCCGCCCTTGTCTCCTCGGAGATGGAGGGAGGATCAATGGAAAACTCGGTAAGAACCTTTCCGGTATCCTTTGCGGTGACCTTCCCCGATGAGAAGTCAACCTCCACCAGGAGTCCCTCTGTAAGGTTGCCGGCTGAACACCTGACCGGAACGGCGCCACACCCTCTCAGAGTATTGAAAAAGATGGGCGCTATCTTGGAGGCCATTACCACACCGCCACGGCGTTTGTTCGGTGTATATGGAATGTCCTGGCCGATCCACCAGATAAGTGAATTCGATGCTGATTTCCTGCTGCTTCCGGTCCCCACAACATCACCGGCAAAGAGGACAGGAAGGTTCGGATTTTCTCGTTTGATGTTCTCCAGCCTGGTGAGAAAATCCTTGTCATCGGGGCTGATAGAAAGCATGGAAAGCGCGTGAAGGGGAATATCGTCCCTTGTGCCGGCTTCCTGCGCGGGGGAGAGAAAATCGGTATTGATCTCACCTGATGTTCTGGCAACTACACACGTCATTTTCTCAGGGAGCGGTTCCAGGTTGTCGAACCATTGCCCCGATGCCCAGCTTGCCAGGATACGGGCGGCGAATTCATTCCCCTTTTTAACCAGATCCGAGATCTCCGTTACCTTGAGCGGGGAGATCAGGATCAGAAGACTCAGATGCCGGGCAGCCAGGTCAGCTGTTTTTTCGTCCATTTCCAGCGCGTCAACCAGGTGCGGGATATTGGCTCCTCCACCCATGTGTCCCAGCATCTGAGCAGCCTGAAAGCGGTCGATGTGAGGCGAATTCTTTTTACCCTTGAGGATGTTTCCCAGCCAGTCAGCCTTGACGTAAGAAGCGTCCGTCACGCCCGGAGGAACTCGTTCGCCCAGGAGATATACCAGAGACCCGACTGTATCCTTCTGTCCCGGAAGGACGAGAGCCCCCGGGTCAAGGTCCTCTTCAAGGAGAGCGTCGCACACCGCGGCAGTCTGTTCCTCGTTCAGGGGAAGGGGCGGAATGTCATTTGATTCACGCTCTTGCGCATTTTTCAGATATTGTGAAGCGAAGTGTTCCAGGGAAGCCATAGACGTCCTCCTTGCTTAAAAAGAAAAAATCTGGTGCTTTATTTCATGTTTTCTCATGGCCGGGAGAGAACATTGTTATATAAGTGTTTGTAATTTAAGAGGTAACTAGAAACCAGTAACCAGAAACCGCAGCCTTACGGCTGCTGTATATTGTATACAATCTTACGAGGTTGGTGTAAAGCGAGTTTCAAGTTGAAAGTTGAAAGTTTCAAGTACAAGAAACTGTATCACTGTAACCTTGTGATTAATTTGGGTTTTTTTCAGGTTTGTTGAGTGAAGTTTATTTTGATGGCGAGTTATTATAGATTTTTCTTGAAACTAGAAACCAGAAACTAGAAACCAGAAACTAGTTATTATTCCATAATCACTTCGATCTTCGACTTCGAACGAAGATCAACAACGAGTTTTGAGATCATGGTTTTGGCTTTTGCACGCCTGATCCTGGCAACGATATAATTTTTTACATCGTCTAAGGTGCGCACTGAGGAAGGATTCTTCTCGGTTACCTGGATAATATGATATCCAAGTCTCGTCTTTATGGGTTTTGTATATTCACCGACGGATATGGCAAAAAGGTTGCTGTCGATCACTCGGGGCATGCTGCCCTTCTGGATCAGTCCCATTTCTCCGCCTCTGCTTCCACCGTAGGTATCACGCGAGTATTTAAGGGCGAGTTCCTTAAAATCTGCGCCGTTAGATGCCTCACGGTGGATCTTCACGGCTTTGGAGTAGGCGGATTCAGATTCTTCGGGTTTTTTCCAGGACCGTACCCTTATGAGAACCTGCCTTGCGCGTACGCTCTCAGGGGTTGTGAAACGGGACAAATTGCGCTTGTAATATTCCCTGATCTCCATATCCGTGACCGGTA
>JBGMRC010000194.1:0-2952 GCA_048061075.1 bacterium
TGCTTCTTGCCGCGCTGAAGCTCCTGGAGGCGAAAAGGGGTCCGGTTCTGGAGGACTTTGCAGGTTGATGGGGATTTGACACAAATCCCTCCCCCTCTTGTCAGGTCGTAGCTTTAGCGAAGACTGATGAGGGGGGAGGTTAGGTGGGGGTGGGTTATTGTGACCTTGGACCTGGGACTAGAGACTCGGGACTCCACGCCTAAGCGTGGCCGGGGAGGGTGTTAATATCCCCCTCTCCTCAGTCCTCTCCCACCAGGGGAGAGGAAGGGTAAGGTTAATGAGTGGGTCCATTTATCCTATGAGCACCTTTTGGTGTATTTATCTCTTCAGATGTTCTTACTAGAAACCAGAAACCAGAAACCAGAAACTGTTTTAAACACTACTGCCACATATTCCAGATATAGCTTACTGTAAGTTCCGTCGCATCAGTATTAAAATCTAAAGCGCTGTAATTCGGGTCTCCATCAAAGGAGTGCGTCCTGATCGCCACCTGAATTACGCCCGAGTATGTCACCCTGAAGTCGGCTCCGAAGGCGAAGGAAACGCCGAATCCGTCCATTTCATCGAACAAAAAATCCCATGAAAGGTTGTGACTCGTCAAGCTGAAAAGGACCCAGGGGGACCAGCCGTTATTATAGACTGACATGAAATCAATCTTTGGACCGATACTTAAGATGGAATACGTAAAATCAAATCCTAAACTATCCTGCATAGCCAGGCTTGAGATGGCTACATCAAGCGAGATATTATCGTTGAACCTGTAACCGCCGTTCAAAATAAGACCGTAACCATTTATGTCAGTCAGGGTTGGTTCGTCGCTTTTAAGGTCGGCAAAATCCAGCCCTCCACCGAAGTACCAGTTTTCAGCGCGTGCCGGCGCGGCAGCCAATGCAACTGCAAGCACCAAAACAAATACCGTTATAATATTTCTACGCATCTCAATCCCCCTTCAGAGAAATGATTTACATTATTAATAGTATATCAGTGTGAAAAGCTTCTGAGGGCTTTTTCCAGGGTTGCCATGCTGTCGATAGAGGATTCAAGCCGCGACATCTCCTCAGCTATATTATCGGCATGGTTCTTCCTGTGCTCGATCACGGCCTCAATGGCACCGTGGGTGGCCAGGATAGTCTCGGAAAGCCCATCGTCGAGATCGGATTTGAATTTTCTGAAGGCGTGATCCAGGTTCTGGAGGGTGGCCCACCTTAGATTCTCCACGTTATGAATTATCAGATCCTCCAGGTGTGCCATGAGGCGCTTCAGTATCAAGGACCTCTTCAGCCCGGCAGGGAGTATCCAGTCGAAAAGGCCGGCGTGAAGGGGGTTAAGGGAGGAACTCCATTTGTGGGTTACCCAATAGGGCTGCCTTGCGGCTTCAAAGGAGCCCTCGCTTTCTGGTGCCTGATAGGGAATCTCAAAAAGCTCAGCAGCCCCTTTCCTTATAACCTCGATGAGTTCATTTGCTCTAGCCTGATGCGGTTTCAGAGTCCGGGCCACGTGTTCGTCAAACTCTGCCATGACCTCACCAAGTTCGTGTTCGAAGAAACCGGGTATTGTTTCAGTGAGAACCTTACGGGCCTGCTGGTCCATAGACTCACCGCTCTTTGATGTGGCGGTAGCTTCCAGGAGCACACTCTCGAAATGAGCCGCGGCCTTTTTCCTCAGGGTTGCCGACTGCCGCTCCAGAAACTCCACGGTCCTCTTCCTGTCACCCGCCAGAAGATCGCCTGCCGAAAGCCTCTGCCTCTCAGCCTCACTTATTTTCTCCTCAAGGAGCGCCAACCTTTCGCTCAGGCTTTCGATGGGCATATGCAGTGAGCGTGAGGTGAGGTTGAGCTGCATAAGCACCTGGGCGGTTATATCCGCGCCCTTCTTTGCCAGGGCCTCGGTGAGGACCCTGGCCTTCTCGTTTACCAGGAAATCAACCAGATGCGCTCTGACCCCCTCAAGTCCGCTCCTGTCCAGAAGCTCCCGGTCTCCCTTCTGTCTTGCCTCAAGGGCATTAAGCGCGGAAAGAGGAAAGATGGGAGCGTCTTCCGGGATCCCGGCCTGTTCAGTCAGCACTTCCCTGAAAAAGGCAAGCGCCGTATCTTTGTCGCTGTCTCGAAGATAGTCTATCTTGTTGAAGATAAAGAAAAGATGGGAGACCTTTGTGGCTACCTCACGCAGGAAAACTATTTCAACTTCGGTCACCGGCGGATCAGCGGAAACGAGGAAGAGCGCGGCATCGCACTGGGGCAGGAAGTTCAGTGTCGTCTCGGTGTTGTGCTGGTAGGTAGAACCGATACCGGGTGTATCAATAAGAACGAGTCCCCCTGAAAGAAGTTTGGAAGGATGAAATACTTCAGCTTGAAGCACTTTCTTTGTGTTTTTCGGATTTGATTCTTCGGTAACGAACCTGTTCAGATAATCCATAAGGCCGTTTTCTCTGTCGGGAAGGAATTCCTCCGGGGGGCCGCTGTCCTCGAAAATAATACGGACCCTCTGCTCCGGGCCCCAGTAAATAAATGTGGGTATCGCTGTCAATGGCACTACAGAGGCAGGCAGGATCTCTTCGCCCATAAGAGCGTTAAGTAAAGTACTTTTCCCCCGCTTGAACTGACCGAGGACCGCCAGGTGGAAATGTTCAGCTTCAAGGCGGTTTTCCAGCAGTCTGAGTTTCTCGATGTTGGTGGACAGTTCAGGCCCAAGATTTTCCAGGAGGTGAACAGCCTGGGCCAGAAGCTTACCCAGATTCCCGGCGGAATGAGCCCTGCCCTTTTGCGAGGAGTTGCTGTTATCTCTTCCGACCTCTGGATCAGCCATAAAAAAACTCCTTCAGGTGTATCCCACCGGCAGATATGGTGTCAGAGTATGCATTATGAGGTATTTTAGTCATAATGCATACTCTGACACCCTTCTCCACCTTGTTACTTGATATGTTCAAATTGACATGGACGTTAAATTCAAACT
>JBGMRC010000195.1:0-2934 GCA_048061075.1 bacterium
TAAGAACGATGCGCCCCCATCAGTGGACGAAGAACGGTTTCGTTCTCGCGGCGCTGATCTTCTCACAGCACCTTTTTGATCTGCCCTACCTCGCGCGAGCTCTTGTCGCCTTCGCGGCCTTCTGCCTGCTCTCGAGTTCGGTATATATTTTCAACGACATAAAGGACAGGGAGCATGACAGGGTCCATCCCCGGAAGAGATCAAGGCCCATCGCCTCGGGGGAACTTTCCACAGGATCGGCGGGGGCAGCGGGTCTGGGCCTCCTGTTCGCGGGTCTGGCTCTCTCTTTTCCCCTTGGTGTCCCATTTATTGCGGCTGCGGCGTCCTATATCTTCCTTCAGGCCGGCTATATCTATATCCTGAAGAGGGTAGTGCTCCTTGATGTCATTGTCATTTCCCTGGGATTTGTCATCAGGGCGATCGCGGGAGCAGTCGCGATATCCGTATTTATCTCACCGTGGCTCATACTAATTACTTTTCTATTAGCCCTTTTCCTGGCGCTCGCCAAGAGAAGGCATGAGCTTATTCTGCTCAATGAGGTTGCGGTCGACCACAGAAGCAACCTGGCCGACTACACTGTCCCACTTCTGGACCAGCTCATATCCATCGTCACCGCGGCAACAATAATTTCATACTCTATCTACACACTCTCGCCTGATGTGACTGAAAAGATCGGGAACAGGTACATGATCCTCACACTGCCCTTTGTACTCTACGGGATTTTCAGGTATCTATACCTGATCTATGTGAAGGAAAAGGGCGGCAGCCCCACCAGGGCCCTGCTTGCCGACTTGCCGCTGCTTGTATCGGTTGTTCTGTGGGGATTGACGGCGGTAGGGATTATTTACTTTTAACTTTGAACTTTAGCCACAGGACCAACAACACATGTCCAGATCGAAAGTTGTAGTTTCTAAAACAACCCCGGAGTCAGTCGTAGATGACTTCGGCTCCATTATGAGGCAGGCAGGGTACCGCGATGAGATCAGCCCGGACATACCTGTGCTTCTGAAGCTCAACCTCTCCTGGACGAAATACTTTCCCGCGTGTTCCTCTCAGCCGTGGCAGGTACACGGCGTTGTCAAAGCCCTTCACGATGACGGTTACAGGCCGGACATGGTTATTCCGGTGGAGAACAAGACTGTCGTTACTGATCCCGTAAAGGGGGCGGTGAACAACAGGTGGCTCGCCACCCTGAAGTCCTTCGATCTGGACTTCGTGCCCCTGCCTGATGTCAAGTGGATCAAGTATCAGTTCTCTGAACCTCTCCTGAAACTTAACGAGATCTTCCCTGAAGGGATCGAGATCCCGGAGATGTTCATCGGTAAGAACGTCATCCATCTGCCAACGGTGAAGACCCACGGACACAGCATTACTACCGGTGCCATCAAGAACTCCTTCGGAGGGCTCCTCAAGACCGTGAGGCACTACGCCCATAAATACATTCACGAGGTGTTAGTTGACCTCATGATCATGCAGAAAGAGCTCCATCCCGGGATCTTCGCGGTAATGGACGGGACTGTATGCGGAAACGGGGCCGGTCCGCGCACGATGGATCCTGTTGAAAAAGATTATATACTCGCCAGCGCCGACAGCGTGGCCATCGATGCTGTAGCCGCGGCCATGATGGGCTTCGATCCTATGAGTATTCCTTACCTTACAATGTGCCAGGACAGGGGACTCGGAACCGCGGACCTTTCCGAGATCGATGTAGTAGGGGAGGACGTAAGCGGTGTCGACTTCGGGTTCGAGTCAAAAAAAAGTATTGTTATATGGGGAGACCAGTTTATCAGGAAGGGGCCTCTACAGCCCTTCGAAAAGATCCTGCTGCATTCACCCCTTGTAGTGTGGGCGCCCTTCGCGTCCAACTTCTACCACGACCTTCTCTGGTACCCCACGGTGGGTAAAAGCGTAATAAGACGCTTCAACAGGGGAAAATGGGGGAGGCTGTTTGACTCCTACCGCTAAGAAAAGCGGAAGGGGGTTGCATGGCTGGAACGCCATTTTGTGGACGGTTCTGGGCGGAGCAGTCGTCTTCGCCCTGCTTACTTTCATCTCCGATTTTGATGTACTCGTAACATCCCTGAAAAATTTCCCTGTCGAGATCCTCGGCCTGGCTGCCATCCTGTCCCTCGGCAACTACTATCTGCGGTACCTCAAGTGGCACTGGTATCTGGCCAGGATGGGTCAGAAGATCAGAAAATGGCCTAATATGCTTGTCTTTCTGTCGGCGTTTGCCCTGACGGTAACGCCGGGGAAAATCGGCGAGTTCGTAAAGACTTTTATCCTGAAGCAGAAGCACGAGGTGCCCTACACTGCCTCAACGGCCGCGCTTCTCATGGAGAGGTTCACGGATATTATAGCCCTCGTACTTATCACCTGCCTGGGGTTCTTCCTGGAGTTCCTGCATCCTGCGGCTGCAGCGGCCGCTATTCTTTTAATAATCTCGTCAGTGCTGCTTTTCAGAAACAGAGATATCGCCCAGTCGATAATCCAGTTTACGGCCCGCTTCAGGAGGCTGAAAAAGCTCTCAGTGAATCTGGAGGCTTTATACAATACCGGATGGACGCTTTTCAAAGTGGATATTCTGTCGGGAGCGATCGTGATCAGCATAGCGGCGTGGCTGCTCGAGGGTATCGAGTACACCTTAATAGTCCGAGCTCTTGGCTTTGATATCACTCTGCTGGAGGGAGTTTTTATTTATTCGGCAGCCCTTCTCGGGGGCGTACTCACAATTTTCCTGGGTGGGTTAGGGGCTACAGAGGGTGTCCTGGTGGCACTGGGGATAGCCTTCGGGATGACCAGGACCGTTTCAATAGCATCGGCTATTATAGTAAGGCTCATGACGCTGTGGTTTGCCGTGGCTATCGGATGGGCCGTTTTCGTATTTACGCCTGGCTTCCTGGGGCTTTTGAAGGTATCTGATAAGGAGTAGTT
>JBGMRC010000196.1:0-2921 GCA_048061075.1 bacterium
GGGTGTGAAAATCAGGGAGGAGGAAAGAGGGAGGAGGAAAAAGACAGATTGAAAGTTAATAGTTGTTGGTTGTTAGTGATTGGTAAAGGCATGATAATTTGGGGAGCAGCTATCAACTTAGTACCTGAGTCCTGGGTTATGGGATTTGGGACCGAAACCGGGACCCTGTTACTCCCATCAACGATGGGAGTCAACAGGCTATGCTCAGGAAAAACCGCCGCTGTGGGAATGACCACAGCCCCCGCCTCCACCTGCGGCGGGAGAGTCGGTCCCTGTGGAGGAAAATATGGAGAGCAGTTTCTCCGGTTTGGGTTTGCCGCACTCGGGGCATTTAAGCCCGGAGCCGTCCTCGTTCATGCTGGCGAGGGTCTCGAATTTGTGCCCGCATTTTCTGCAGCGGAATTCGTAGATAGGCATCTATTATCTCCTAATAGGAGCCTGATGAGGTTCTTCGGCGAGCTCCTAGAGAGCGCCGTCGATTTTTCGATCAAACTTTCTTTTTACTTTACCTCGGACAGCCGAAATGAGTCTTTCGGCCCCTTTTTCACCGCACTCCGGGCACTGAAGCTTCGAGCCTTCATCACTGATGCTTGTGATCTCTTCAAATTTGTGGCTGCATTTGGTGCAGCGGAACTCGTACAGCGGCATTATATCTCTCCTTCTACTCCACAAGATATTTATAGGCATATATGGCTGCTGTCACACCATCGCCCACAGCCGATGCGACCTGGCGAACCGATTCGGCTCTTACGTCACCTATGGCAAATAGCCCCGGCACTGAAGAGCTCATGGTCAGGTCGGTCTTGATATAACCGCCCTCGCTTCTTTCAACTATATTCTCCAGAAAGGATGACTGGGGCGTGATCCCAACATATATGAATACTCCGGCAGCAGCAAGCTTCCTTGTCTGCCCCGTCTTTACGTCCTCCAGGAGTAATTCAGTTACCTCATCTTCGCCCAGGATCTCCTTCGGCACGGTGTTCCATTCAAAGACTATTTTTTCGTTGGCAAAGGCCCTTTCCTGAGAGATGAGAGTGGCGCGAAGTTCGTCCCTGCGGTGAATAACATGGACCCTGTCAGCGAACCTTGTGAGGAAGAGGGCTTCCTCTATGGCTGAATCACCGCCACCCACCACCGCTACTGTCCGTTCCCTGTACAGGGCTCCATCACAGGTTGCGCAGTAAGACACTCCCCTGCCCGCGAGCTTCTCCTCGCCGGGAACACCAAGCTTGTTCGGATCAGCGCCTGTGGAGACTATTACGGTACGGGAACGCACCCTTCCTTCACTGGTATCAATATCGAAGATATCCCCTTCTTTCAAAACGCCTCTGACTTCAGCAGTCTGGATCTGGAGACCGTAGAGGTCGGTCTGTTTTTTCATAAGATCAGCCAGATCAAACCCGGCGATACCGTCGGGAAAGCCGGGATAGTTCTCGATGGAAAATGTTGTGAGCATCTGGCCTCCGTATGCGGCTTTTTCCAGCAGCAGGGTATCCATTCTTGCCCTGGAAGCATACAGGCCAGCTGCAAGTCCACCTGGACCTCCACCGATTATAACAAGGTCGTGAGCCTTCTTTTCTGTCATTCAGTTCTCTCCATGTAGACCTGCTTTCCTGTGTTCCTGCAGGATGCAGCGATCCATGATCACTTCCATGCCAGCATCTTTGCAGACGCGCTCCGCTTCATGGTTTATTATCTTTTCCTGGAGCCAGAGTACCTTCGCGCCTATGGCTACGGCTTCTTCTGCTATGGGAAGGACAGTCTCGGAGCGGCGAAAGACATCAACGATATCCACAGGGAACGGGATATCTTTGAGTGTCGGGTATACTTTTTCACCGAGGATCTCATCAGCGCCAGGCCGTACAGGAACAATTCGATATCCCTGATCCTGCATATACTGGGAAACCCTATGGCTGGGCCGACCAGGATTTGTAGACAATCCCACAACAGCGATAATTCTGAACTCTTTTAGTATCTCAGGTATAGTCATTTCATCGCTTCCTTGAATTCACTAATTTATGATATACTAATAACACCATATCACATTTTGTCAAGCAAGGTGGCTATTATGGGGATCACGATAACAGTCCTTTCGGAAAACAGCGTTCTCGTACCGGAGAAACTCATCGGTGAACATGGCTTTTCAGCCCTTATCGAAAAGGGAAAGGAAAAGGTGCTGTTCGACACCGGCCAGGGGTTTGCGCTCACGCACAATGCCGATGCCCTCGGTATCGATCTGGCCGATATAAAGAAGGTCGTTCTTAGCCATGGGCACAGGGATCACACTGGTGGCCTGGCTCAATTTCTGGAATCAGGCGGTCCGAAAGATGTCTATGCCCACCCCGGTATCTTCGTCTCAAGGTATCGGGAATTAAATGACGGTTCGAAGCTTCAGATCGGTATTCCTTTTACTAGATCCCATCTTGAGGGTCTGGGCGCACGCTTTCACCTTGAGGAAGGATCGCAGGAGCTGGCAGAGGACTTTTACACAACGGGTGTGGTTGAAAGGGAGACGCCGTTCGAAAAGGGTGATACGGCGCTGTTTATGGCACCTGAGGACGGTGGAGGACTCGACATCCACATTGACGACCTCTCACTGGTGGTGGAGGGGGATGATGGCCTTGTCGTCCTGTTGGGCTGTGCCCATGCAGGGATGGTGAATATCCTCAGGCACGTTCAAAAAATGTTTCCGGAAAAGGAAATAAAGTCAGTTCTCGGCGGAACCCACCTGGGTTTCTCTTCAGAGGAGCAGTTGGCGGGCACTATCGAGGCCATGATGGATATGGGTATCGAAAAAGTCGGCGCCAGCCACTGTACGGGCCTCGTTGGCGCGGCTCGGTTGATGGAGGCTTTGGGGGACGGCTTCTTTTTCGCCGGCGTTGGGACAGTTCTTGAGCTTTGAGTTTATGCGGCTGTAAAAA
>JBGMRC010000197.1:0-2898 GCA_048061075.1 bacterium
GATAATTATGGGTATCGTTATTCTGGCCGCGGTAATAGTCCGGATGGGGAGCCTGGTACAAAGGGTGGTTTACGTAATGGTTAACCCAAGGGCATCACAGGAGTAACCTGCTTTCGAGGACCAAAAGACAGATGCGTAAGTACAGGCAGAAATCAATAAAGGTCGTTGATTTTTCCGACCTGCCGTTCTGGAAGAAAACGGACGCGAAGGACCTCATCTATGTCGGATACGGCCTGATAATACTCACCCTGGTCGTGGTCTCCTATATCCTGGGTGCGCTGGATTTCCTGCCCCACGATCCTCAGGAGATCAACCTGGACCTGCTCTTGGCGCCTCCAGGGACTGCCGATCACCTGCTGGGCACCGACTTTATGGGCAGGGACATCCTCTCCAGGCTCATACTGGGCATCCAGGCGTACTTCCTCCCTGGGCTCCTGGCTATAACGATCGCTCTTGTTTTCGGAACTTTCGTAGGTGTACTTTCAGGATACTGGGGTGGATACATAGATACAGCGGCCAACTATTTTTCCAACCTGGTGGACTCTTTTCCCCGGCTGGTTATTATCCTTCTGGTGGTAGCAGCCTTCAAACCATCCATGTTCATCATTATGATCGTGGTAGGCATTACCAATATACCGGTGGTAGGTCTCCTCATCAGGGACAAGATCCTTTTCCTGAAACAGAAGAATTATATCGAAGCCGCCACTGCGCTGGGGCTCAGTAACCGGGTTATTATCCTGAAGCATATACTCTGGCACAACTGCCGGTCGGTCCTGATCATACAGGCCACCCTTGGCCTGGCTGAGGCCATACTTATCGAATCGAGCCTGAGCTATCTGGGATTCGGGGTCCAGGAACCCGTTCCTTCCTGGGGCAATATGGTCCAGGCCGGGGCCAACTACCTCATGCAAGGCAATTTCTGGCCTTCAACCGCACCGGCCCTGGCTATTCTCTTTACGATAATGGGCCTTCACCTGTTGGGTGACGGTCTCAACAATATCCTTGAATGGAAGAGGGGTTCGTGAGGGAAAATACAGTTCTGAAAATACAGGACCTCAGGACCTACTTCTTTTCAAGGAGCAAACAGGTCTTCATAAGGTCTGTGGACGGCGTGGATCTCCAGATCAACCGCGGCGAGACCCTGGGTATTGTCGGTGAATCCGGCAGCGGCAAAAGCGTAACTGCCCTTTCCGTTACGGGACTCGTCACAGCAGAACCGGGTGTAATAACGGGAAGCGTTGAATTTACATCTAACGGCGTGACAAAAAACCTCCTCCATGGACTGGGAGACTTTGTGTCCCTCGAAACCGTAGATGGCAGGATCATGGAGGTGGAAAAGGACAATCGCGGTTGGCAGAGGAACGTGGATCTCCATCTGCATCACATCAGGGGCAGAGAGATATCCATGATATTCCAGAATCCCAGAGTATCCATGAACCCGTTCATGACGATCGGCAAGCAGATAACAGAGACCATCATGCTCAACACCGCCATAAAAAACGTTAATGAAGCTACTGACAGGGCAAAATACTGGCTGGAACAGGTCAAGATCGACTCTCCCAATCTACGCCTGGAAAATTTTCCCTACGGTCTTTCGGGAGGCATGTGCCAGAGGGCGATGATCGCCATGGCCCTGTCCTCTGAGCCTTCCCTTCTTATAGCCGATGAACCCACTACGGGCCTTGATTCTACAATTCAATCCAAGATCATTGACCTGCTCGTGGACCTGAAAAACGAGGTGGAAGTTACCACTATGCTCATAAGCCACGACATAAATATCATCGCGCGTCTGGCAAACAACGTGGCTGTGATGTACGGGGGCACGGTCCTGGAATCCGGTCCTGCCCAAAAGATCCTTTCAAAAGATGACGAGTATAAACATCCATACACCGCCGCTCTTCTCGAATCCATGCCCGACGAAGAGCATATAAAGTTGAAAGGCCACCTGAAGGCCATAGAAGGAGACGTTCTGGATACCGTCAACATACCGGATGGCTGCAGATTCTATACACGGTGTAATCGGGTGCACGACAGGATCGAGGATAAATGCAAGCACACTGAACCTGACCTGAGGGAGATCTCTGAAGGAAGGCGTGTCAGGTGCTGGCTTTACCATAACTGATGGAGCAACAGGAGGATCAGGGTTATTACTGTTTCAAGGACAATTCTGGAAGTTGAAGATATAAAGAAACACTTCGCCCAGCGAAGAGGGCTTCTGTCTGCCTTCCGGGAGGACGAAGGCGTCATACCCGCCGTGGATGGGGTGAGCTTCTACATCAGGGAAAACGAGACCATGGGTCTTGTTGGAGAGTCGGGATGCGGCAAGACGACGGTCGGGAGAGCAATACTGAGACTGACTCCCCTTACTTCCGGAAGAGTGATTTTCGACGGACAGGATATCACAGACCTGCCGGCAGGAAAATTTCTGGCCATCAGGAACCAGATGCAGATGATATTTCAGGATCTTGACGCGGCACTAAACCCGAAGATGCGCATCCGCGCGATCTTGAAGGAGGCAATCACCGTTTTTGGCAGGCCCAGCGATGCCGAAGTAGACCGCAGGATCGACGAACTGTCAGAACAGGTAAACCTGAAGCCTGCCAAGCTGACCTCCTACCCCCATGAGCTTTCCGGCGGTGAGAAGCGAAGGGTGGGCATAGCCCGCGCTCTGGCCGTGGGAGCCAGGTTCCTGGTTGCCGATGAGCCCACCAGCGCCCTTGATGTTTCGATCCAGGCGCAAATAGTAAATCTGCTCCGAGGGCTTCAAAGAGAGCTTTCGCTATCCTACCTCTTCATCTCTCACGATCTGAGGATCGTTGAACTAATGAGTCACAAGGTGGCTGTCATGTACCTGGGCAGGATCGTTGAGATGGGCCTTTCAGGCCGCATAGTCAACAA
>JBGMRC010000198.1:0-2894 GCA_048061075.1 bacterium
GACACATCTCCTATAAATGATTATTTAATAGGTAGAGAATATTAAGGGTGCCGATATGCCCCAGGGAGGTGAATAATATGGCGAAAAGGGCGCTTCTTGTTATCGATATGCTAAACGATTTTCTCCTGCCTGGTGCCCCTCTGGAGGTACCCAAAGGGCGGGAAGCGATCCCCTGCATTGAGAGCGAGATTCACAGGGCCAGGCTCGAAGAGGTGCCGATAATCTATGTTTGCGACAATCACGCGCCGGATGACCCCGAGTTCGCGAAATGGCCTCCTCACTGTATACGTGGAACCGAAGGCTCTGAGGTAGTCAGGGAGCTGGCACCGCGGGAAGGTGATATAATCGTTCCAAAAACAAGGTATTCCGGTTTTTATGGAACAGATCTCGAGGAGGTTCTCAACGGTCTCGGTGTGGAGATGCTGACCGTGACAGGGATACTCACCGATATTTGTATCATGTTCACCTCCTGCGACGCTTTTATGAGAGGATATTCTATACAGATCTCCGAAAGCTGTGTAGCGGCTCTGTCCGATGAGGATCATAACGCCGCCTTGAACCAGATAGAAAGACTAATGGAGGCAGAGGTTGTCAGGTAAAAAATCTCCCAGGCTGCTGGTCGCCACCCCGGAGGAGATCGCCAAGGGAAAAGTTGCGGATGTTTACTTCGTCCGTTCCAGACAGATTCTTGAAAGTGAAGGTATCCGCAAGAGAGTAAGGGCTGAGGTTTTCGTCAAATCACTTCCCCGTAACTGGTCCTGGGCTCTGTTCGCTGGGCTAAACGAGGTCCTCGAGCTCATGGAGGGTCATGACGTCACAATCCGCTCTATCCCGGAGGGCACACATTTTCGCGCGAATTTTCCGGTTTTCGAGATCGAAGGCGACTATCTTGATTTCGGCATTTTTGAAACAGCTATCCTGGGCCTTCTGTGTCAGGCGTCCGGGATCGTCACTTCGGCGGCCAGATGCGTAAAACTGGCCGACGGTCGCCCCATTCTCAGCTTTGGAGCGAGGCGAATGCATCCGGCTCTTGCCCCGATGGTGGAGAGGAATGCCTACATCGCTGGATGCTCCGGAGTATCGGCCGTAAAGAGCGCGGAGGTTCTCGGTATAGAACCTACAGGGACTATTCCCCATGCGCTGATCATACTCATGGGTGATTCAGTAGCTGCCACCATGGCCTTCGACGAGATCATAGATCCCTCAGTTCCGAGAGTGGCTCTCGTAGATACATTCGGTGACGAGAAATTCGAATCCCTGGCAGTAGCGGAAGCCATGGGTGACAAGCTCGCCGCAGTACGCCTGGATACTACTTCCTCCAGGAGGGGAAATTTTCTCAGGATCCTGCAGGAAGTTCGCTGGGAGCTGGACCTGAGGGGCTGGAAGGGTGTGAAACTGATAGCCAGCGGGGGGATAAACGAGAAGAGTATTGTGAATCTTAATCAGGTAGTGAACGGTTACGGTATTGGAACGGCTATCTCGGGTGGGCCCACCGTAGATTTTTCAATGGATATAATCGAGATCGAAGGAAAGCCCATCGCCAAACGCGGAAAGATGTCCGGCAGCAAGGAGCTTTTCAGGTGCCGTGAATGCCTGACAGATCATGTCCTGTCCCGCGGCTCTGATCCACCAGTATGTGATTCATGTGGTAAGAAGACAGCACCCCTTCTTGTTACTTATATGGAAAAGGGTAAGTTGACAGTTCCTTACCCGGATGCGGAAAAAATACGTAGTGAAGTAATAAATCATCTGAAAGGGCTCGATGTCGAGCCCTCGTGAACCCGGCGGACACAGCAGCACCCCTCCCTTACCGACCAGGATCTTTGAGGGCGGCCGGCGAGGCCTGGTCACAGGCTTATCCACGGCATGGTTCCTGGTAAAGGTAATGGTGCCGACCATACTCCTGGTGAACCTGGCCAAAGCCACCGGTATACTCGCTCTTCTGGCAGAAAGCGCGGCCCCCTTTATGAAGGTTTTCAGCCTTCCCGGTGAAGCGTCACTGGTGCTTCTGACCGGGGCCCTGGTCAATATTTACGCTGCCATCGCAGTTGCGGTAAACATCTCACTAACGGCAAAATCCATGACGGTTATGGCAATTATGATATTGATAGCTCACAATCTCGTCGTAGAAACCGCTGTACAGAGAAAGGCGGGAACTCCCGCAGCTGTGATGTTGATCTCCCGCATTTCCGCTTCGGGCCTTGCCGGGCTGATCTTTGCGCGGATAATACCGGACAGCGGTCCACCGCTGGTACATTCCATCACCACGGACCCCGGAAAGGGATGGACGACAGTCGTTGCCGGAAACGCTGTGTCAATGATAAAGATAGCGCTTATAGTGATCTCACTCATGATCGCGGTCGAGATCATGAGGGAATTCGGTCTGATGAACCGTTTCATGGATCTTCTTCATCCTCCCATGAAAATGCTGGGCATGAACCGCAAAACATCCTTTGTTGCCGCTGTCGGGCTGATCCTGGGCCTGGCCTATGGGGCAGGCCTGATAATCGATGAGGCAAAGGCAAAAACCTTCTCAGGAGATGAGATCCTGGCCACAAACCTGTTTCTCGGGACAAATCATGCCCTGATAGAGGACTCTCTGATATTTGCCGCTGTGGGCGCAAACCTGTTGTGGATAGTTTTAGGCCGCCTTGTATTTGGGTCGGTATTCATCAGGCTGGCAGTACCGGTTGCCAGGTGGTGGGTATATAGTAAAAAGCATGTTAAAACCTGAGATGGCTTGACACGAGGCCGGCCCTGGGGAAGAATTGATTATTAGAGGCATTAATCACCAAAGTTGATGACTTCGTAAAAAGTCATCAACACGCCCATTAAGGGGCGCCCAGATCAATGACTTGCACAGTATTACAATCGCGCCCGTGCGTGGGCGCCCG
>JBGMRC010000199.1:0-2894 GCA_048061075.1 bacterium
GAATCGCTTGAGGGCAAAGCAGATTGATGGTTTGAAGTTCAAAAGACAGGTACCTAAGGAGGGAATGTCAGTAACACCCTCCCCCGACCCCTCCCATCAAGGGAGGGGTGTAAAGTGAGTAATGATTATGTTTAATAAACCTCGTTGGACGTTGGACGTTGGACGTTGGTCACCAGAACTCGGAGGTATGTAATGTCAGCCCGAGTTCTGGTAACCGGCGGCGCCGGCTTCATAGGCTCTCACATTGTTCGAGGATTACTTAAAGAAAAGTATGAAGTTTCTGTTCTGGATAATTACTTAACAGGAAACCCTCAAAATATCAGCGAGATAAGGGAAGATCTTGAAGCTGTACATGAAGTAGACATCAGGGATCTGGACGCGTGTCGTGAAGCCTCACTGGGCATCGATGTTGTTCTTCATCAGGCCGCTCTGCCCTCCGTTCCCAGGAGTATCAAGGACCCGCTTTTGAGTAATGGAATAAACATCACAGGAACCCTCAACATGCTCATCGCTGCCAGCGAGAGCGGAGTAGGGCGGTTCATTTTCGCGTCCTCCTCATCTGTATATGGTGACACCCCCACCCTGCCCAAGGTGGAAACAATGCCCCCGTCACCCCTTTCCCCGTATGCTCTACAGAAACTGGTGGGAGAACAATACTGCAGGCTATTTGCCGAGTTGTTCGGCCTGGAGACGGTATCCTTGCGTTATTTTAATATCTTCGGTCCGAGACAGGACCCCAAGAGCCAGTACGCGGCTGTTGTCCCTCTCTTTATAACGGCTGTCAAAGGCGGCGAATCCGCAACGATCTTCGGAGATGGGGAGCAAACCAGGGACTTTACATACGTCCAGAACGTTGTCGAGGCAAACAGGCTTGCCATTGAAGCGGGATCCCTTGAAGGTCAGGCGGTCAATATCGCCTGTGGAGATCGATTCTCAGTGAACTATCTCCTGGAATCCCTGGAGAAAGCTGCGGGCAGGAAGGCAAAGCGTACAAACGCGGATCCAAGATCCGGGGATGTAAGAGACTCCCAGGCGGATATCTCCCTTGCACGTGAATTGTTGGGGTATGAGCCGGTTGTCGGGTTTGAGGAGGGGCTTAAGATGACATATGAGGGATCGTGACGAGTGATTGGTTATTGGTGATTGGTGAAACCAGGCGCTGGGCACTGGGCTACAGGCTATAGGCTGTAAGCTAAACCACAGTTCAGACTCCAAAACCATCAGCATCATATCTATATTGTTTAACAGGGATGAAGGGGATGGAGGGGGTGGGTAAAAACAAACCCACTGACCCTTAGACCCTGTTTCCTTTAGTGTCTTATCCCCTGTATCCCCTTTATCCCTGAAAAAACCTGTCACATCCCTGTTATTAAATCGCCTTATTCATCCATCTCCCTGACAAGAATGCTCTAATTTCTAATGCTCTAATGATCTAAAAGAAAAATGTCAGATTCCCAAACTCGTTGACATTAAATTACAATATTGGTATTTTTGTAATGATTGTAGGGATATAGGGTAGAAGTTCCTCCATATTTAGATATTTAGCCCGAACGCGGGAGTGGGATCTTGGGTGTCTTGCTTGTAGTAGAGGATGATCTTGATTTCAGGGATCTAATTTCGCTGGTTTTCCAGGACAGCGGGCACGATGTTGATGTAGTCGAGGACGGCGATACGGCTATACGCATGGTCTGCGAGCGTAAATACGACGTTGTGCTGGCGGACCTCGTGCTGCCCAGGCTAAGCGGCATGGATGTGCTTCGAGAAACGAAGGCCAACAGTCACGACACCGAAGTTATCATAATGACAGCCCATGGTTCCATGGATCACGCCATTCAGGCCATGAAGCTTGGAGCCTTTGATTATCTGGAAAAGCCCTTCGGTATCCCCGAACTTGAAATGCGTATAGAAAGCGCTCTCCGTCAGAAACAGCTCAAAAACGAGGTGGATTATCTCAGGCACGAACTGGATGTTATCTACAGGATCGAAGACCTTGTAAATAAGAGCCCTGCGATAAAAAAAGTACTACAGAAAGTAAAGAAAGCGGCACAAGGAGATAAAACTGTACTGATATCGGGTGAGCCGGGAACCGGTAAGTCCCTGCTTGCAGGCACGATACACTATTCCAGTGATAGGAAGAATAACAGCTTCATAAAGGTCAACTGCGTGGCTCTGAAGGGTATCGCTCTTGAAAGCGAGCTTTTCGGTCATACAGTCGATGCTTTTGAAGGGGCAGATCAGATGCGAACCGGCCGGTTCGAGCAGGCTAACGGCGGTACGATCTACCTGGATGAAGTTGCCGATCTGACTTTTAACGCTCAGGCGAAGCTGGTCCGGATCATCGAGGATGGCGAGCTCCAGCTGCTGGGTGGTCACAGGAATATCTCCATAGATGTACGGGTTACTTCCTCAACGAGCAGCAATCTCGGCCGTGAGATCACTGAGGGCCGCTTCAGCAAAGAGCTTTACAAACGCCTGAGTCATACGGAGATAATAGTTCCTCCCCTCAGAAAGAGGATAGAAGATATCGAAGATCTTGCAGGCTACTTCATTAAGCGTTTAAGAGGGGAGATGAACCACAACATAAACGGCATAACGAAGAGTGCAGTAGATAAGCTGAAAGGTCACTCCTGGCCAGGCGACATCAGGGAGTTGAAGAACGTGGTAGAGAGAGCTGTGATTCACTGCGAGGGAGATACTATAGACGCTTCCGACATTCAGCTAAGCGGTGACATACGTCATTCCGGCAAGGAGCTTGATATAGGCTACGCCGGCAGGGACCTGAAGCAACTTGAAAAAGAAGCCGTTATGATGGCCCTCAGGAAGACCAATTTTGTACAGAAGGACGCCGCTGAGCTTCTGGGGATCTCAAAGAGGGTTATTCACTACAAGATCAA
>JBGMRC010000200.1:0-2885 GCA_048061075.1 bacterium
GTCGTGGTTAATAAGATGGATCTTGTCGGCTTTAAGGAAGCGACATTCAAGAAGATCAAAAAAGATTTCACCAAATATCTGAAGGGCCTGAACGTCATACCCAATGATTTTGTCCCGGCAAGCGCCAGGGAAGGGGATAATGTCGTGACAGGTCCGGGGTCGATGTCCTGGTACAAAGGCCCGACTGTTCTTGAAAGCCTTGAAAATTTCCGTAACAGCCCACCTGACACTGACAAACCGTTAAGGTTCCCCGTGCAGGACATATACAAGTTTGATGGACGAAGGATAGTCGCGGGAAGGGTGGCCGCGGGGACACTTAAGGTCGGCGACCGGCTTGTATTTTCACCGTCCAACAAAACGGCGGTGGTAAATACGATCGAGGCCTTCAATGTTCCATATCTTCCGGCTGCGGTGTCGGCCGGCAGATCCACCGGTATCACCCTGGATGAGCAGATATTTATAGAACGCGGAGAGATAGCTTCCCTCAGGGAGGCGCCTCCGGAGGTTTCCAACCTGTTCAGGGCGAATGTTTTCTGGATGGGTGATGACTCGCTTGTAAAGGGCAGGACGTATGAACTGCGTTTGACAACAAAAGAGATGGATATGGAAGTAGTGGACATCCATAACATCATCGACGCATCGACCCTGGACAAAGACCCTGATCCGGTTGAGATAGGGAAGAATGAAGTGGCGGAGGTGACTATTGGAACAAAGCATCCCATCGTCTTTGACAGGTATTCCGACATTGATGTGACAGGACGTTTTGTTATTGTCGATAATTACGATGTAAGCGGGGGTGGCATTATAGTCGAGCCCCTGGCCGATGAGATGGAAGTTTTCCGCAGGGAAGCACGGCTGAGGGAATTTGAGTGGCGAAAGGGTGAAGTTAAGCTGAGTGAACGGACTTTGCGGATAGGGCATAACCCCGGGATGATCCTGTTTACAGGAGAAAGCGGCACGGGGAAGGCACGGCTTGGCAGGAAGCTGGAAAGGCGCCTGTTTGACGGCGGCAAGCAGGTTTACCTGCTTGATGCCAAGAACCTCATGATCGGCAGGGAAGGGGAGTTGTCGAGCGAAGACAAGAGCGAGATGATAAGGCGGTTTGCCGATGTTGCCCAGATAATGCTCCGGGCAGGTACGATCGTTGTCTCGACCACGAACACATTTGCCCTGGCTGATCATCAACCGATAAGGGAGCTGGTGCATCCCCACCGGATAGTAACCGTACACATGGCGTTTCAGGAGGATGTGCTCCCTGAAAATACGGATCTGGATTTCCTGGAGCCTGACGATTTCGACGAAGCAGCCAAAACAATTTTGAAAAAGATGGAGGAGAAGGGGATTTTGTTCTGAATGCTTTAGAGCATTTGAAATTAGGGAAACCGGGCTATGGGCTATAGGCCCTTCGACTAAATCAGTGGCGATGCTCAGGGCGGGCTATGGGCTGTAGGCTATAGGCTATAGGGAGGGAATAAGGGGCGAGAGGGGATAGGAGCAGGCTATAGGCGGTAGGCTATAGGAAGGAAATAAGGGGCGATGACAACAGCAGACCAATTGGTTAAAATGGAGCGGATTATTGAAATAATCCATGGCTGGAGGCCAAACCGTGAAACGTGCAAAGATCAATATTTCGAAGGAAAAGATCACCGAATTCTGCCTGAAAAATCACATTGAGCGGCTGTCCCTTTTTGGATCGGTCCTGAGGGAAGATTTCAATGAGGACAGTGATATAGACGTCCTTGTGGAATTTGAGCCGGATCATGTGCCGGGTTTTATCAAGCTGTCCGCTCTCGAATTCGAGTTGTCAGCTTTGATGGGAGGACTTAAGGTCGATATGCGCACCCCACGTGATCTGAGCCGTTACTTCCGTGACGAGGTGCTCGCCTCAGCGGAACTTCAATATGGATAGTAACGACAAGGTGCGGGTTCGGCACATGCTCGATGCCGCCCTGGAAGCCCAGTCATTTCTCTCCAAAAGAACAAGAGAGGATCTTGATGTGAACAGGATGTTGGTCCTCGCTATTCTCAAGCAGGCTTTGCTGACCGTAGATGAATTCAAGGCTCTCCGGCCTGATTTGCATCTGGTTATTCAGGGTTCCGCGGGGTAATGGTCACATGAATGTGAGAATGGGGGAGCCGGTGAAACGGAGAGTTTGGGTTTTATGAAAAGCGATAAGAGCGTAACGCAGGGTTTCGCTGAGCGCCCATCCGGGCGAATCGCTGAGCGCCGCAGAGAAAGGCTTTGGGGGGGGTTACTAGAAATCAGAAACTAGGAACTCCGACCGTAGGTCGGCTGGCCTCTACTTATAAACCCTGCTCCTGTGGTCCACCATCAGAACCAGCACAAGGACCTTTTCGTCCTGGATCTCGCAGATGATACGGTACGCGCCGACACGGTACTTCCAGCGGCCAGTCAGCTCCTTTCTCAAAGGGGCGCCGAAGCGGCGGGGGTCTTCATCCGTATTGATCTTTTCCCGAAGGTAACGAAGGATTTCAGACTGAACCTGGTGGTCAAGTTTTACCAACTGCTTTTTTGCGGTATCGGTTACTTCAATCCGCCAGACCAAGCTCGCGCTCCAGCTCATCGAGGGTGTAGGTCTGTTCCTGACCGGCCTCGACGCGCTTCAGGATCTCATCGGAAAGGTAGGCCGCTTCCAGATCGTCCAGGTGTTCGAGAATGGCCTCGCGGGCATAGAACGATTTGGAACGGCCTGTGCGTTTTGCCAGTGCTTCCAGGCGGCGTTCGATGTCCTTGGGTAAACGCAGTGCGAGCATGTCATACTCCTTTGCTATACATGTATAGTATCTAAAAACCTGGTGTGTTTCAACGGAAAAGAGCGATCAACCCAGAGACAGGCGTTGGGCGATGGATTCTAACAGGGATG
>JBGMRC010000201.1:0-2884 GCA_048061075.1 bacterium
GCGGTATCGATCACTTCTGTCAGGGAGAGAGTCACTTTCTTGTCCGTTGCATCAGCCGCAGAGGGCAGAACTGCCATTGAGAGTAGTGCCAGCATTACGGCACTTCCTGCAAAGAAACACCTTGTCACGTTGAATCCTCATACAGGGTAGGAGTTGACTTCAGGAAGTCCTCCCACTCTCTGCGAGTGATGTGCAGGTTTTCAAGGCTCGATCCCTGAGCTTCCATAAGATCAGCCAGTTCGTTAAGCCACGCTATGTCGATCTCAATGTGCATTATTCCGTGTTTCATTATCATGGCGGTGTGAAAGGGATAGGGGTTCTTGAGGACATACCTGTGGGTCTCTTTCAGAAACTCGAGTTCCAAGGCCATCTTCCTGGCCCTTTCCCGAAGGCTGACAGCCACCTCCTGGATAGGAAGAAGATGGGAGAAGAATATACTGGGCATGAGCGGCCAGTAGGCTCTTTGAGACTTTGTTATATTCTCTATGGCAAGGCGCAGGAATGTTTCCCGGCCAGCATCTGTTATGGAATACCTGTACCGCTTCGGTCTGTTGCCCTCCTGTTCCTCCCGGGAAACTACCAGTCCTTTTTTTTCAAGATTCTTGAGTTTGTAGTAAAGTGTTCCGGTACTGATCTGGGATATGTGGACCATGACTTTTTTTACGATCTTCATGATCTCATATCCGCAGAAATCATCATCGTAGAGTATCCCGAGAAGAATGATGTCAGTCTCCATTATTACCTCCAGGTAGAATACTTTAAATAGAATAGTTTGTTTAGACTATTATTGTTCAACTGTCAACAATAATTTCAGCGGCCATGATAGGCACCATCAACCGTCCTGTGTAAAAACAGGTTTTCCCAATAGCAATAGAATGTTTTAATATTCACTATGAGTTTAATGATCTCCCCAGTGAAGAGCAATCCTGCATGGCGAAAGGCAGTTCGATGGACAAGAGTAAAACAAATGATGACATAAGAGAGCACGTTCCTTCGGTGGGCAGGGAGCACTTCAAAGCCCTCCTCGGGAAAAATCCCCTTCCGGTATTTATCCTGGATGTGGAGACCGGGAATCCAGAGGAATTTCTGTTCCTTGCCGCGAATAAAGCAGCCTGTAATCAATACGGATATTCCGAGAATGAATTCAGAAAGATGAAAATGCTGGATCTTCACCCCAGGGAGGATATTCAGCAAGTTCTGGAAGATGTGGCTCCTTCCAGGAACTCCGGGCACGGTGAATTCAGCTCAACCAGACCGGGAAGGCACGTTAAAAAAGACGGCACTATTATCTGGGTTGACGTCACATCTCACAGGATAAATTTCGAGGGACGCCAGGCAAGAGTAGCCATAGCAAGAGATGTTACTGGTCAGATCCAGACAAGAAAATCCCTCCAGGAATCAGAGGAGAACCTCAGACGAATGCTGGATGCGGTGGAGGATCTGGTTTATGTGTGTACCAGTGATTATACGATCGATTTTATCAACAAGGCCCTTTCCGAGGAGCTTCAGAAGGAAGCCGTAGGAAAACCCTGCTACGAAGCTGTCTTCGATCGTGCAAAGCCGTGTGTAGGATGTAACCTGGGGGGCGTCATCGAGGGTGAAACGGAAAGATACGAGATAACGAATGATAGATCGGGAAGAATATACGATGTGATTCATGCGCCCTTCAGTAAGGTAGACGGCACTTTATGCGCCATTCACTTCATGAGGGATATAACCGAAAGAAAGAATATGGAGGAGAAACTGAAGTACAACTACGCTCTCCTTGAAACACAGCAGGAGGTGTCTCCAGACGGGATCCTGTTCGTAAATGAAAACAGGGAAATGATTTCTTTCAATCAGAGATTTGTCGTTATGTGGGAATTGTCCTCCAACATTGTTGATACAAGTTCAGATGAGATAGCGATTAAATCGGTGCTCGATAAGCTTGTTGATCCTGAAGAATTTATTTCCCGCGTTAATTATCTGTATGAACACCCTGAGTTAAAAAGCAGGGAGGAGGTCCTGCTCAAGGACGGCCGTGTGTTCGACAGGCACTCCTCAGCAATGTTCAGCTCCGATAGGGAATACCTGGGCCGTATCTGGTTCTTCAGGGACATTACTGAGCGAAAACAGGCAGAAGAAGCCCTGAAGAAAGCCAAGGAAGACCTGGAAAAAAAGAATGAAGAAATGGAGGCATTTATCTATACGGCCGCCCATGATCTCAGGACTCCGCTGATCAGCGTACGGGGATTTCTGAATTTGATGAGGAAGGAGCTGGTGGGGAAACTTGATGAAAAGTCGGAGTACCATCTGGAAAGGGTTATGAAAAATGCCGAGCATTTCGACAACCTTCTGGGTGACCTCCTTCAGTTTTCCCAGGTTGGAGCCGATACCGGGCAGAGAGAGGAGATAAATCTGTCCACGGTTGCAAGGGAGATTGCTTATGAGATCGCCAGGTCCTATGACACAGAGGCTTCCCTTGTTATTTCTGAAAAGTTATCGCTCGTGCATATGCAGCCGTCCCGGGTTCATCATCTGTTTGAGAACCTGATTACCAATAGCGTGAAGTTCAAACGCAGTGGAATCCCTCTGGAACTGGAGATTGGAGTTGGTTTTTCTGACGATGACATGCCGGAGGGACATGTGCCTGTCTACGTCAGGGATAACGGAATCGGGATAGAAGAGGATATTCAGGGTGAGATTTTCGGTCTTTTTTCACGGCCGGCGGTAAACAGCGAAGAGGGAACGGGTGTTGGCCTGGCTATTGTTAGGCGGATCGTTGAAGAAGAGGGCGGAAGTATTCGTGTTGAGTCCACTCCCGGTGAAGGTACGACATTTTATTTTTCGTTACCAGTAGTAAGTACCAGTTCCTAGTTTCTAGCTCCGGGTTTCTAGTAAGTGC
>JBGMRC010000202.1:0-2879 GCA_048061075.1 bacterium
GCATTCACCTGGCTGTCCACGTCATACTGGATCGAAAGCCTGACCTGCTCGTGTCCGGGATCAACAGGGGCGGCAACCTGGGTGGTGATATTACCTATTCCGGCACAGTCTGGGCGGCACTGGAGGGCAATCTTATGGGCATCCCCTCCTTTGCCATATCCCTTGTGGAGGAAGATCATTCAGATTACGAACCTGCAGCCAGATTTGCTGTCAGGGTCTGCGCCTGGATAGGAGAATACGGCCTTCCGGAGGATACAATACTTAACATAAACGTTCCCGATGACCCTGATCTTGATATGGATCGCTTCTGTGTTACTCATCAGGGACGCAAGAGGTTTGCTGAAAACGTGGTCGAGAAAGAAGATCCCAGGCGGCGCAAGTACTTCTGGATTGGTGGAACACCCATTCCATCTGAGGGTGCGATGGAGACAGATGTGGGGGCTGTCGCGGATGGTTCTATCAGCGTGACGCCGCTTCATGCGGACATGACAAACTATAAAGCCATGAAGGAGATCCAGTCCTGGAACAGAGGCCCGAATCGGTGACCAGGAAAAATTCAAGGGTCGAGTGGGCCAGAAACAGGATGGTCGAGAAGGATATCGAAGGCAGGGGCATCAAGGACAAAAGGGTCCTGGATGTCATGCGCAAAGTGCCGCGACACCTTTTCGTTCAGGGAAATCTGAAGAGCAGGGCTTACGAAGACTTTCCCCTGCCCATTGGCGAGGGACAGACGATATCCCAACCATATATGGTTGCACTGATGACACAGGCCCTGAAACTGACAGGTACAGAATCCGTTCTGGAGATCGGGACGGGATCCGGCTACCAGACTGCCATCCTGGCTGAACTCTGCGAGAGGGTATATTCAGTGGAAAGGATAGCTTCACTGGCCGGCAGCTCCCGGAATGTGCTCGATTCTCTTGGATACAAAAACGTTCTTGTACGCCTCTCGGACGGAACCCTGGGTTGGGAGGAGTACGCTCCGTATGACAGGATACTGGTGACGGCCGGTTCTCCTGGAATTCCTCTGCCGCTGACCGAACAGTTAAAAGAGGGCGGCATGATGGTTATCCCGGTAGGAGGCGATTACAGCCAGACGCTCACCCGTGTAACTCTGGAAAAGGACGGGCATCTGAAAGAGGAAAAGATGGATGGGTGCATTTTTGTCAAGCTTGTAGGACGGCACGGCTGGGAGGAAAACGATAAGTGAGCGGGCTCGTTGAATGGGTCATCGGATGGGCGCAGAGCCCATCGGGAACACTGGCATTGCTGGTTTTAGCATTTGCCGAGTCGTCCTTCTTTCCGATTCCTCCTGATGTACTTCTGATTACAATGGCTCTCCTCAGGCCGAAGGAGGCTTTCTGGCTTGCACTTGTCTGCTCCATCGGCTCAGTGCTTGGAGGCGTTTTCGGGTTCTTTCTGGGGTGGGCCGGCGGCAGGCCTCTACTCCATAAATTCTTTTCGGAGGACAAAGTTTCGACCGTAAAGACAGCTTTTGAAAAATACGAGGTCTGGGCGATCGCGATAGCGGGGTTCACGCCGATCCCCTACAAGGTCTTCACTCTGTCGGCCGGAGCCTTCGATATACCGTTCCGACCGTTCCTTGCGGCCTCCGCGGCAAGCAGGAGCGCCAGGTTCTTCCTTGTCGCCGCAGTGATATATCTCTGGGGCGAGCCCATGAAGGCCATCCTGGAGAAATACTTTAACTGGTTCACCCTTGTATTTGTGATACTTCTGTTAGGAGGATTTATTATTGTCAAGCTCGTGGTGAATAAGGATCGGGCTGGTACAAAGACCCGTATCCCAGGACCCGGGTAAACCTGTGAGACTGAACCGGGGAGTCGGGGGAGGGCGGTATTAACAGTACGCGTATGGCCGTGCTTCGATGGGTTTTAGTTTTGGCCCTGGTTTTTGTAGCAGCCTGTGCGTATCCGAAGCCGTATAAAACATCGAAAAAGCAGCCAGGCAAAGATTTTGGTGGTATATATCACATTGTCGAGAAGGGGCAGACACTCTGGAGGATCTCCAGGGCTTACGGAGTGGACCTGGAGACGGTGCAGTGGGTCAACAATATAGATGACGTAACGAGCATACCCATCGGAAAGAAACTGTTTATCCCGGGAGCCGAAAAGGTCCTGAAAGTGGTGCCTTACAGGCCGGGCGAGGCGGACCCGCTGGTTGCGTCGCCTGTGATAAATTTTCTGTGGCCGCTTAAGGTTCCAATTTCCTCCGGTTTCGGCCCGAGGCGGAATAAGGACCACCAGGGTTTGGATCTGCCCGCGCCGAAGGGCACCAAGATCGCGGCTTCTGCCGGAGGCAGGGTTGCCTACAGCGGTCAGGGAATGAAGGGCTACGGGAAGGTGATTGTTCTGAAGCACACGGGGGAACTGTCTACGGTATACGCTCACAATTCAACAAACCTTGTCCGAATGGGAGACCGGGTGGTCAAGGGGCAGGTCATAGGACGTGTCGGGAAAACAGGCAGGGCCACCGGGTCGCATCTTCACTTTGAGATCCGCAAGAGGGGTAAGGCTCAGAACCCCCTGAATTATTTGCGGTAGATAGCGAAGAGGAAATGGCAAGAGACACGGAAAACGACTCAGGTACAGATCTCCAGCCGAGCGAGAAGCCGGAAAAGAAGTCCGAACCCTCGACCTGGAAAGACCCGGTCAGGATCTACCTGGACGAGATCAGGCGCACCAGGCTCCTCAGTGCCCAGGAGGAGCTTGACCTTGCCAAAAAAGTGTCTGAAGGCGAAGAAGATGCCCGTCAGACGATGATAGAGTCGAACCTCCGTCTTGTCGTTAATATAGCCAAACGCTACATCAACAGGGGCCTTCCTCTCCTTGACCTTATCGAGGAGGGTAATCTGGGCCTTA
>JBGMRC010000203.1:0-2875 GCA_048061075.1 bacterium
CGCGCAGGGTATGGAACAGTTATCTCCCACCGCTCGGGAGAAACATCTGACACGATCATAGCCGACCTGGCTGTTGCCACAAGCGCGGCCCAGATAAAAACCGGAGCACCATGCCGTTCAGAAAGAGTGGCAAAGTACAATCAGCTGCTTCGCATTGAGGAAGAGCTCGATGAAGAAGCCATTTTTCTGGGTCAGGGATGTCTGCGCTATCCGGCAGTGGAAGAGTAGCCTTCCAGACTATGGGATAGATGATTTTAAACAAGGTAAAAACCTGGAAGGCAGTTTCTGGTTTCTAGCTTCTGGTTTCTAGGTAGCTCACAACTAACAACCTGCAACTACTATTATATCCGCGTATGTTGGTCAGAAGCGACCCAACATGGCGTTTTTTTATCTTGAGGTAAAACCGACACGATGATCCCTCTGAAGGATAATATACCTTCCGAGACGTTCCCGATTGTAAATTACATATTCATCGGGTTGAGCGTTGCGGTTTTTTTCTTTGAACTCTCACTCGGGTCCAATCTGGAGAAATTCGTCTATATATTTGGGGTGGTGCCTGACCGTACCCTGTCCATTTTTGCCTCCGCTCCCCATTTGATGTTCTACGCTCTGTTTCCATTCTTCACGTCCATCTTTCTCCACGGGGGATGGCTCCATCTCCTGGGGAACATGCTGTTTCTGTATATATTCGGCGACAATATCGAAAGTGCCCTGGGTCATATCAGGTACATTGTTTTTTATCTGGCATCCGGAATCATCGCGTCTGTCGTCCACATGCTCACGAACCCTGCTTCAGGCATTCCGACTATCGGAGCGAGCGGTGCCATAGCCGGCGTCATGGGAGCGTACTTTCTGCTGTATCCTAAGGCAAAGGTGGTTACCATTATACCCATCTTTTTCTTTATACAGATTGTGGAAATACCGGCTTTTATCTTCCTCGGTTTCTGGTTTCTCATTCAGTTCGCGAGCGGATCAATTTCTCTCATGTCCCAGGGTGGAGCCTACTCCGGAGTGGCCTGGTGGGCACATATTGGTGGATTCCTTGCCGGTGCGGGGTACATAGTTTACCGTTCCGGCATTCGGATCCTGAAAGGGGATAAGAATTAAACTCATTAAAGATTGGAAAGGTGAACTGCTTCGTTTATAATACCTTTCACAAGGTTATTCTGTAGCAAATATGACCGGCGGAGGAAACCATGATACTAGACGAGTACCCTAAAGAGATCTCTCTTAAAGACGGCAGCAGCGTTACCCTTAGGCCAATGGTGGAAGATGATGAAGCTGGCCTGCTGGAGTTTTTCACAGGTCTTTCAAAAGCCGACAGGCTATATCTTCGACACGATGTCAGCAACCCGGAAGTGATAAAATCCTGGGCACAAAACATTGACTACGATAGAGTGCTCCCGATCCTGGCTATTGCTGATAGTGAGGTCGTTGGAGATGCAACTCTTCACCGTAACCCCTTCAGCTGGATGAGGCATGTCGGCAGCATCAGGATCGTTGTGGGAAAAAAATACCGTGAAAAGGGTCTTGCCCGGATAATGGCCGCGGAGGTTTTCCAGAACGCCCTTGCAGCCAAGCTGGAAAAGCTTGTGGCTGAAATGCTCACCGATCAGCTTGATGCCCGCCGAGTTTTCTCAAGACTCGGTTTCAGGGAGGAAGCTGTCCTGAAGGATCATGTCCTGGACGCTAATGATGTGAAACACGACCTGCTGATAATGACCAACGATGTGAACACCCTCTGGCAGAATTGGTTGGAGTTTTCAGAATCAGTGTCAGGATCCTGGAATATGGAAGATTGATGCTGCTTGAGCGTTACCCGAAAGAAGTGGAATTGAAAGACGGTAAATCGGTCACATTGCGTCCCATGGTGCGCACTGACGAGGAAGATCTCCTGGATTTTTTTACCGGGCTTACCGACCGGGATCGTCTGTATCTGAGGAACGACGTTTCCAATCCAGGGGTGATCCGTGGCTGGATAAAGAACATAGATTATAAGAGAGTTTTCCCCATCCTGGCGTGTGCCGGCGGCAGGATCGTCGGCAATGCGACCCTCCACCGTAAACCCTTCGGCTGGATGAGGCACATGGGCGGCGTAAGGATCGTGGTTTCTCCGGATTATCGAAGACATGGGCTCGCGAGACTTCTTGCTAATGAGATTTTTGATAATGCGACAGATGAGGAGCTGGAAAAACTCACGGCTGAGGTTGTCGCGGATCAGAAAGCGGTTCTCGAGGTCTTCTCAAGGCTTGGATTCAGGGAGGAGGCTATCATGAGAGACTATATTCTGGATGCGGTGGGAAACAGGCAGGATCTTGTAATCATGACGAGGGATCTGACCTGATGAAAAGGGGACATGTAAAATATTTGAGGGCCTTAACGGTGTCCCTGACAGTTTTCATGATCTTCAGTGTGGTTTCAGGATGCATGCCATCGGTAACCCTTTCTCTAGGTCAGTTCCCGGCTGCCGATCCCTCAAGCATAATCAGAGCTGGCGAGACGACTCGCCAGGGGATCCTGGACGCGTTCGGGCCACCGGACTTCGAGGGCATTGACAGAGACGGTCTGCCGAAGTGGACTTATACCCGTATCGGGATTCGGGTAGAGAAGGCTAAAGACGCAAGGATCACACGTTTTTTCAATCTCTCAGTCTCTTTCAGGGACAGTGTTGTTGATTCATACACCTTCGATCGCAAGTCAGGGGAGGAGACGAAATGATCGGGGGATTGGGAATTCAGGAACTGCTGATCGTTCTTATCGTGGCCCTTTTTCTGTTCGGGGGTAAAAAACTTCCGGAGGTTGGCCGAAACCTGGGGAAGGCCATCAGGGGGTTCAAGGAAGGAACAGAAGAGGGCGCCGGGGAACCGGAGGCGCT
>JBGMRC010000204.1:0-2870 GCA_048061075.1 bacterium
TATGAGCAGGCTGGTCAATTCAATCACGATCCCGTCCGGGACCGAAAACTGCTTCTTAAGGCAAACGAGATAAAGAGGTTGTCGGGCAAGGTCCTTGAAAAGGGGCTGACCCTTGTCCCTCTCCGGTTGTACACCAGGGGGCGCCTCATCAAGCTTGAGCTGGGTGTAGGGAGGGGCAAGAAACTGCACGATAAGCGAGAGGCGATCAAGAAACGGGAACAGGATGTCGAAATGGCCCGAGCGCTTAAGGAAGACTGATAAGCGAGTTCCAACTTCCTAACACTTGTCCGGACCGCACTGACAGATATTCAGAAGTTCGTCCATCGGGCCTTCTGCCAGAGCTATGCAGGTATCGGCTGCTCCATAGTACATTTTGACCATTCCGTCATCCTCGACAATCAGGCCGCAGGGGAAAACCACGTTGGGGACGTCCCCGATCCGTTCGTAGTCGTACTCCGGGCCGAAGATGAAGTATGGAGTATATCCGATGATCTTCTCCGGGTTTTCCAGGTCGAGCAGGAGGGCTCCTATCCTGTACAGCCTCCCTGAGGCAGTGCCCCGTACACCATGATACAGGGCAAGCCAGCCCCACTCGGTCCTTACCGGTGGTGTTGATATGCCGAGTTTCGAACCGCCCCATCCCGGCTCCGGAGTCATAATAGCTTTTGACCTTCCCCAGTGAACCAGATCGGGTGAGTAGGTGATCCATATGGATCCCGCGCCGCTTCCGCCTCCCGTGGGACGGTTTATCATCACATAATTACCGTTGATTTTTTCCGGGAATAAAACGGCGTCCTTGTTTTCAACCTCAGTGGCAAGACAGATGCGATTAAATTCCCTGAAATCATCTGTGCTGGATATGGCGACCCTGGGGCCATAAGGCCCAAAGGCTGTGTAAGTGATGTAATATGTTCCATCGATCATGGTAACCCGCGGATCCTCGATCCCGAACCTCTCGTAAGGCTCATACTCAGGGTCTTCCGATGGTTGGGCCCAGATCTCTTCGTCGACCTTGAAGTTGTATCCATCATTGGACCTCGCTAGAGTTAAATGACTCCTTCCTCTCTGGTCCTCAATTCGGAGGATGAGCAGATATTCATTTTTGAATTTGATTGCGGCAGCGTTGAAAACGGTGTTGCAGGGATAAGGAACATCCTCCTTGGTCAGGATTGGATTATCTGAATAACGCTTGAAAGGGTAGAAGGATCCTCTGATCTCCATGGTATTTCTCCTTATTCGACCATAATGATACGGGATTCGATGCCTGGAATCGCCATTGCGGATCGGTAAATATCCAGGTGCTGATCGGCTACTATGGACCAGGATATTTCTTCTCTGACATATTGATCAGCTTTTTGCGCAAGGCTTTTGGCCAACGTGGTGTCGGAAAGTATGTTTACGATGTTCTGAACGTATTCTTCCCGGTCCTCGCAGGTCATACCGGCCCCAGTTCTATCGAGGACCAGGCGCATGGCCACGCTGCTGCTGGTTACGACAGGTTTTCTGAAAGCAAAGCAGTGGGCGAGAATTCCACTCTGTGAAGTGATGTTGTAGGGAAGGACCACCACGTCTGACGCGCTGATGGCGGTATCGAAGATGTGTTGAGGGAGCTGTCCCCTGAGTATGTAGATCTGATCCCTTTTGGGCGATTTGGATATTAAATCGAAAATAAAGTCCCTGTAATCCCTGTATTCTGTACCCCTGATTTTGCTCGCCAGGACCAGAACAGCGTCCGGGAGCTGTTTCACGATCTCAGGAAAGATATCAATGACCAGCTCGAAATTTTTCGAGGGCCTTAAGTACCCTGCCATCAATATGATCCGCTTGTCCTCCGGGAGACCCAGGCGGTTTCTCGCGTCGGGGACTGTTTCCATATCCCTTGCCCCATGCGGAATGATGGCGATCTTTTGGAGCATCTCTGCGTTAAGTATATTTCCTAAGGACTCTTTCTGAAATGCTTCGTGAACTATAACTCTTTCTGAGTTGGAAACTATGGATTCGAAAATCATCTTCTGTTCCCAAGGAATGTTATCATACACAGTGTGCAGAGTGGTTACGACGGGGATGCCGGCCAACCGAAACTGCATGATCAGGGGGATGACGGAAACCCCGTAATAGTTCCCGAACAGGCCGAATTCGTGCTGAATGTGGACCACATCCGGGGTGAACCTCGACATGACCCTGAACGCTTTATTGGCAAGATCTCCATCTTCGTAGTCGAAGGACGGGTGGACCTGATGACCACTCCCCCCGAAATGGGTTACTATATGTATATCGGTCTTTTTCCTCTTCAATTCCTCACACAGGTATTGAGAATAGGTGGCTATGCCGCACTCGATGGGCGGGTAGGATGAAATGAAACCAACCCTCATTTGAGTTCACCTTCCTTTTACACTCTTTTTATTATAGCGGTATACAGGGTTTAAATATAATTTAAATATTACCATATTCTGCCGGATAGAGCCAAATAGTGAAAAACGGGCCCACAGGCGTATTGATGCCGTTCCCGTCCCAATAAAGACAAGAGGCGTTAAGTGATTCTGGATGTTGAAAAATTCCGCCGATCTTTTTCCTCCTTCTCATGTACAAAACAATACACCGTTTAGCTGATATTTACCCAAATTATGGTAAGATTATATAAAGTGGATTTCCACTTGGAAAAATCATGGGTAGTAAAATCCTCCAAAAACGTACTGAAAAGCTTCTGGACCAGGCCGGTATTCGGATCAACGGTGACCAGCCTTGGGATATTCATGTCCATAACGAGAAGTTCTACGGCAGGGTTCTTGGCCGAGGTACCCTCGGGCTGGGCGAGTCCTACATGGACGGGTGGTGGGACAGTGATGCCCTGGATGAGTTTTTCAGCCGGG
>JBGMRC010000205.1:0-2854 GCA_048061075.1 bacterium
TGGATCTTTTCGGTGTACCCCGCTCACTGCTTCCGGATTGCGTTCCCAACCGCTACAAATTCGGCAGCATTGATTTGAACGAGGGGAGTATACCGCTGGTCCTGGTAACGGGTGATCAGTCTGCCGCTATTTTTGCCCACGGGAAATTGGACCCGGAGACAGCCTATATTAATATCGGCACAGGAGCATTCCTATCCCGGCCAACGGGAAACAGCTATGTTACGGGACGCCGGCTGCTGTCAAGCATTGTTTACCAGCAGGATGATGAACCTCAGTATGTTCTGGAAGGGACGGTAAACGGCGCCGGCAGCGCAGTCGAGTGGGCGGAAGAAACCTTCGAGATCAAGAAGATCTGGGATAAGCTGCCAGGCTGGCTCAAAAAGGTAAAAAAACCGCCCCTGTTCATAAACGGCATATCCGGACTGGCGGCGCCGTTCTGGATACCTGATTTTGAATCGGAGTTTGTCAGTGAAGGTGATGATAGAGACAAGGTTGTCGCTGTAGTTGAAAGTATCGTATTCCTCATCAACTCAAATATTACCGAAACCAGCAAGCATGTTCCCCCGCCCAGGTTGATTTTGGTAACCGGCGGCCTGTCCCGCCTGGATGGTCTGTGTGAGCGTCTGGCAGACCTGACCCGGCTTCAGGTCCACCGACCCGACGAGACCGAAGCCACCGCAAGGGGAACAGGTTATCTGCTGGCAGAAACTCCTGGATCCTGGCCGAAAAAGAAAAAGGGAAAGACTTTCGTGCCCGGTACTGACCGTGGCATCGCTCTTCGCTTCAGAGCCTGGGAAGAGATCATGCTGAAACGTATGCGTAAAAACCAGAGTTCCTAGTTCCAGGTTTCTAGTTTCTAGTAATGCCGACACTTCACCATCCTACGGCCGGAGTCCCTCGTACCAAGACCCATGTCCCAGAAATAGTCATCGCGCTTGTCACGCCATAGCTTTAGCGCAGAGGATCGCAGGGAGGGCTATTCAGCCCTGACCACAGGGAACCGCAGTGAGGGATATGGGTGGTTACTCCCCTCCCTTGATGGGAGGGGATTTAAGGGGAGGGTGGTAAGATATCCCCCTCTCCTCGGTCCTCTCCCACCAGGGGAGAGGAAGAATTGCAGTAGTTGATTGATAGTTTTACGTAAACCCAAACCCAGGCTTTTCTCTGGTTCCCCTTGATCACGGTTACGGCTCATTCATTTTTGGTCAATAACAGCATAATAGATTCCCTCAACCACCTTTGCCATTCGCTCGTAATCGAGGGTGTCGGGAGTATCTTTGGACGTATGATAGTTTTCATTCCTGTAAAAAGCCGTGTCTGTGACCATTACCGCACTGTATCCCGCCTTCCAGTAACTCCTGTGATCTGAAAGATCGACTCCCGGGATGATGGACCACCCGTTAAAAGAGTAGGCAGGCAGGCTGCCCGCCGCCCGAAGTGCCTTTTTTATCTTTCGAACAGGGAAGGCATCTCGAAAACGCCCGATCACAGCAATAAAATCCCCCTTTGAGGGATAAATAAACCTCAAGATCGATGTGGGAAAAGACTGCGTGTACGGATCGTCGGTGAAGTACCCGATGGACTCTAAAGAGATCATAAACCTTACCCTTGCCTTCTGTTCCCTCAGAAGGGATGCGTGCACCGCGCTTCCCATTACTTCTGTTCTGAAGTATGGCGGCTCCTCAATTGGATAGGCCACCAGTTCAACCTGAAGGGGCAGGTCCCCACTGCCCAGGATTCCCGCCAATTCCAGGAGCCCGGCGATACCGCTGGCATTATCATCAGCGCCAGGTGAACCCTTCGCTGAATCGTAATGCGCGCCTACGACTATCCTTTCCCCAGACTTCGGACCGAAATAAGCCATGCTCAGGCTATATCCGTTTCCCCCAATCCCGTAACTGAGTTCCTTGACCGATCCACCGCTTCTTATTAATTCAGACCGTATATATTCTCCCGCTTTTTTCAGGTTTTCAGGATGGGACGCGTCACGAGGGCTTAGCTCGTCCGCTAGTACTTCAACGTGCTTTTTCAATCGTTCTGGATCAATTTTAACAGGGTTTTCCGGTGATACATCAGTCCTGAACAGCGGTTGTGTCGTAAAAAACCAAAGCAACAGGATCGCTGAAATCCAAAGCAACAGGAACAACATACGGCTGAAAAAGGAGGGTTTTCTGTTTTCCATTTCAATCTCGCCATTACGCGACGTCCATACCCCGTTACTCTGATACGCCGATATAAATACTTAACTCGGGGTCGAGGGACTCCAGGTCTGGGTGGCCGAAACCAGTTCCAGGGCGAAGATCACATAATCAACGGAAGCTGAGCAGTTGCACAACTGGGCGGGTTAGGCTGAAATCTTCCGCATGTTGGAGGTCGGAACTTCTTACCTAAATGGTGAATGGAGCAGAAAGCCTTTCCATCTATCCTGTTTCTAAAAAGCAGGGGACAGATCCTCAGGTGGACCCCCGCAAAGAACCAACATCCATATCTCGGGTTTCGGCCCTTTCCAGCGGGCCTGTAAAACTCGGCTACGATGGCTCCCCGTCCCCTCAATCTGCGGACCAGGGAGGCGGAAACAAAACCCGGGCGCAGGCAGGCGCAGCACCATCCGCACCTCAAGCAGCCGCCCGAGTCCTCTTGTATATCCTGGTTGGAAAGAGAATCCAGATCCAGTTCCCTTGACAAAAACAGGTATGCCTCAAAAAGAGCTGTCAGGGGTCCTTCCGGCAGATCCGGATGACGACGGGCAATCCAATCCCAGGGGACCCATTTTTTATACAGCAGAAAATCAAGATGGTCAGGTATGATTTTCCGGACGCATTCCATAACACCTTGCCTGTTAAGATGCTGCTCT
>JBGMRC010000206.1:0-2838 GCA_048061075.1 bacterium
CTAAACATAGTCCTGACCTTTGATGAACTCGTAGCCCTTCCAAAACGCCTCAACATTAAGATCCTCCCCTTTAACAAAACACCCCCTTATTGTCTCCACCGCGCTTTCAGTCTCCACGATTCCGGACACTCCCACGAGACACCCGAGCATCACCATATTAAGGGTCTGCTGATGCCCGGCTTTTTTAGCCAATTCTCTTGCGGGGACGAAGATACAGCGTGTTCCTGTCTGGGTAAAGAGTTTCTCTATGCTTTCCCTGTCTGGATATTTCTCCGGTTCCATTCTGGAATGGTAGGGCAGATGCGTTTCCTCACATATTATTGCAGTCCCGCTGCGTTTCATATATGGGATCGCATGGAGTATCTCGGCAAGCTCCAGTGAAATGATCACATCAGCGCAGCCAAGGGAGATCTTGGGACAGATCCTGTCACCGCTGCGGATGTGGCTCTTTACGGACCCTCCAAGCTGTGCCAGGCCGGAGTGTACGTAAAAGCTGGCGTTCATGCCTTCTGAAAGCATGGCCTTGGCCAGGATCTCGGAGAAGAAAATTATGCCCTGTCCGCCGATACCGGCGGCAACGATGTTAAATTCCAACTTTCCTCCTCCTCGTGGATAACCATTTCCTGCGAATCGCCCTTTCAGGGCAGTAGTGACCGCAGAGGCCACAGCTCATACAGTAATCCCTCTCTATGTACACGGTGTCGCCATCACGGGCTATGGCCGGGCATGCCAGGGCCTCAATGCACGTCTGTTCACAACCTGTGAATCCGGTGCATTTTCCCGGTTTGACGACAACAGGAATGTCCAACGGGGTAGGCTTCCGGGCGACACAAGGGGCCCTGAGGATTAGAACGTTCACGCCTTCCGAAGTAAGTAGCTTTTTGAATGCCCGCACGGTGGGTTTGACCTTATATGGGTTCTGGACCCAGACCCCCCGCACACCTAAACCGCTTACCACTCTCTCAATGGGCAGACCAGGATCCTTACCGTCCCTGGTTCCCGGATTTTCCTGATAGCCGGTCATGGCCATCCAGTTATTATCCAGGATCACTATAGGCTGGTCCCTCCCCGATGCAACAGCATCGACTATCGGGGGAATACCCGAATGGTAGAAGGTACCGTCTCCCAAAACTGCGACTACCGGTTTGGCCATGCCAGCCGCGGTGAATCCCGCCGCCAGTCCAATGCTGTTTCCCATAGAGACTTCAGTCCAGCAGATGTTAAACGGCTCGTTTATTCCCAGGATAGTACAGCCGATATCCCCGGCCACGGGCATCTGCGCCGAATCCATCCCAAGTTCCTTCATGGCTTTTATCAGGGCATAGTAGGAACTTCTGTGCCCGCAGCCGGCACAGAAGGTCAGAAGTCTTTCGACCCTCATCGCCTCGATACGCTCGTCAAGACCCAGACCCTGACAGGGCTCAAGCTTCCTTTTGAGTACTGTCGAAAGAGCCTCGCGGACCTGATCGGGTGACAGGTCCCCGACCCTCGAGAGTAGTCCATCCTCCTTGCCGTAGATTCTCGGAGATGTCTTCATCTTAGTAGCTTCTGACCTTACGGCCATCTCGATAATGGGCTCCAGCTCCTCCAGAACCAGAACACTTTTGACGGATTCTAAAAGACGGGTCACTTTTTCACCAGGCACCGGATGAGCGGTGGAAACCTTGAGGCGTGTAAGGCCAAGATCGTGTTTTTCCAGGACTTCTATCAGGTAGTCCCATGCAAGAGAGGAAGCTACAACCCCGACTTCACTCCCTGTTTCGGTAAGCACGTTCAGGTGGTCCGTGATTCGGGATGCCCGCTCAACCCTCTGGAGAGCATCATGGCGCTGCTGAAGACATCTTATTGACCCGGCTTTCGTGTACTTATCAATATTGAAAGTGAAGTGCGCTTTTTGCTTCAGTCTCCTGATCTCACCCAGTTTCACCTTTCCGAAAGTGTATGAGAGTACAGTCGTACTCCTGAGGAATACCGGCCCTCCTATCTTCTCTGAAAGGTCGAAAGCAAACCTTGTAAAATCAAGCAATTCCTGGGGATTGGCGGGTACAAGCATTGGGGCTGAGGAAAGCAGGGCATAGTACCTGGAATCCTGTACCACCATGCCGTAATAAACGTTCGGGTCATCACCGACATAGATCACAAGACCGCCGACTGTACCCGATGAAGCAACAGACAGGACGGTATCGGAGGCTACATTCAGACCCGACATTTTCATGGTGACCATTGTACGGAGACCGGCCCAGGAATGACCTGTGGCAATATCCATGGCCACCTTCTCGTTAATAGCCCAACGGGCCTGCAGACCTGATTTTTCGCGGTTCAGGATCTCTATCACAGGAGAGGTGGGTGTTCCGGGATAACCGGTTACCATAGAAACGCCCGCCTCAATACACGCACGGGCTATGGCTTCGTTCCCGGCCAGGAGAAATTCTTCACCGGGGCTGTCGATCAGTATCGGAGATCTCATCTAACGCCGTTCATTTCCTTGTTGAAGGACATAATGGTTCATCAGTGGATGTTTTAAATATATTTCACGTTGGACGTTGGACATTGGACATTGGACGCGCTCAATCACCTCAACATCGAGGAAATTTCTTTAAATTCGGGAGTTCCTGCCTTGCCAAGGATCTGGAACGCTGCTGCCTCGGATGAGGTTATGATAGCACCCGCTTTCTCCATGAAACTGAGGGCCCGGTCACGATTACCGTCATTACGAGAACAGACGGCATCCCATGGTACATGGACGTTATAACCCATTTCGAGAAGGTCCAGGGCAGTCTGGAGTACACAGATGTGGGACTCCATGCCTGTGAGGAGCACAGTCTTGCGACCGACAGC
>JBGMRC010000207.1:0-2810 GCA_048061075.1 bacterium
ATGAAGAGCAAACAGGATCTTGAACAGTTCATTCTCTTCAGGAGGAAAAAGCGGCTCCAGGAGGTGCTTGACAAAAGGACCGCGTCCTTGACGCTGGTGCTGGACAGTTTCCACAAGGAGCACAATATTGATGCCGTCCTGAGGACCTGCGAGGCTTTCGGCATCCAGCATGTTCATGTTATTCCACAGTCCGAAAAGGTAAAGCCGTCTCAGGATATAACTCAGGGCGCAGACAGGTGGCTCACGATCCACTATTATGAAACCGTCGAAGAATGCATCAGCCGGTTAAAAGGAGAGGGATTTAAAATACTGGCCGGTTCCCTTGGAGAGGGGACAGTTCCCCTTCATGATTTCGACTTTACAGGGAAGATAGCCCTCGTCTTCGGCAACGAAGTGGACGGGGCCAGCGAAGCTGTCGTTGAGATGGCTGATGGACTCTTCGTGATACCCCTTGTGGGTTTTTCCCAGAGCCTGAACGTGTCCGTGGCCGCCGGGATCACGATTCATCACGTCAGGCGCTGGAAGGAGGCCCTGGAAGGGACAGGAGGGGATCTTCCTGAAGAGGAAAAGCAGAATCTGATGGAGGGATGGATCAAGAAATCGGTGAAGAAAGCAGATAAGATACTCAATGTCTTGAATGATGACGATTAATACGATCAGACATTTCGCCCACTCGCCGCTTCGGGTTTGGATTTACTAGAAACAAGAAACCAGAAACTAGAAACTTTTGCCAAAGGCCAGCTTTATTGCAGCCGCATAAATTAGCCCCAATAAGGAAACGCTACATAATTTACGGCGCCGGCGCCATCGGCAGCGCAATTGGCGCCATGCTTGCGAGGGGCGGCAACGCCGTTACCCTGGTAGGCAGGCATCGGCATATGAAAGCCATACGGGAAGAGGGGCTCAGGATAGACGGGCTTTTAGGTGAATATCGGGTTGAGAACCTCAGTGCCGTCGAGAAGATAGAGGATCTTGATCTTATAGACCTGCCCGATTACCTTCTCTTGTGCGTTAAGTCTTTCGATACTACAGAGGCGGCCAGGGAGATCTCATCTTCGGGGCTTGTGGGGAAAAACACGTTCGTTGTCTCCCTCCAGAACGGCCTGGGCAACGTTGAGGTCTGCCGGGATATTTTCGGCAGAGATCGGGTTCTCGGCGGAAGGGTGATCTTCGGCGCCGAGATCCCCTCTCCCGGGTCAGTTCATATATCGGTATGGGCGGACGATGTCCTCCTGGGCGGGGATGATATGGAACCCGCAAAGGATCTGGCGGCTGAACTGACCCGCTGTGGCATACAGTCATCCGCAACTGAAGATATCCAGAAAGCCCTGTGGGGAAAGGTCCTTTACAACGTCGGGCTGAATTCACTCTCAGCTTTACTGGAAGTACCCTATGGGACATTGGGCAGGACGGGAGGGGCCAGGGTCATCCTGTTGGGCCTTATGGAAGAGGCCTTCAGTGTGGCTCAAGGAGAGGGAAGCGCGCAGTTCCAGTCCTTTGAAGAGTACCTGGACCTGTTTTTCGGTAAACTGCTCCCCGCAACTGTTGCCCACAACAGCTCTATGCTCCAGGATATCCGTAAGGGGAGGGCAACTGAGATCGAATCTATCAACGGCGAAGTTATAAAGCGTGGAAAAGCTATGGGGATAGATACCCCGTATAATGAAACGGTCTACAATCTCGTGAAGGCCAAAGTCGCGCTTCACGGCTCCGGCACAGGGAATGATTAAACGGTTTGATTTTAAAAGGAAGGGAGGAGAGAGGTGAAGGTTACGATAGAAACCAGCAAGGGAGTCATAGTCGCTGAACTGGATCAGGGAAAGGCTCCGGTGACAGTGGATAATTTCCTGACTTACGCAAGGGAGAGTCATTACGACGGGACGATATTTCATCGAGTGATATCAGGTTTCATGATCCAGGGCGGCGGATTTACGACTGACATGAATAACAAGAGTACTCACGATCCCATCACCAACGAAGCGCACAACGGCCTCAAGAACCTGAGGGGTACGCTGACCATGGCGAGGACGAATCAGATCAACAGCGCAACCAGTCAGTTTTTCATTAACCTCGTGGATAACGGATTCCTGGATTTCAGGGATAAATCAACTCAAGGGTATGGATATGCGGTCTTCGGAAGGGTGATCGAGGGCATGGATGTCGTTGATGCCATTGGCGGGGTCGAGACCGGTTCGGTGGGAGGGTTCAGCGATGTACCGGTTGAGCCGGTAGTGATCAGCAAAGTAACAGTTGCTGATTAAGTTGATAGTTGTTGGTTGTTAGTTGTTAGAACATTAGAGCATTAGAAATTGGATTACTTATTTTCACCCCTCCCTTGATGGGAGGGGACAAAGGGGAGGGTGGTAGGATTTGATAGTTAATTGTTTGCCAGAAACTAGAAACAAGAAACGGGTCATAAGATATCCCCCTCTCCTCGGTCCTCTCCCACCAGGGGAGAGGAATATTTGTTAGTTTATGGTTTTGAATGAAACCCAGGACACTGGCCGTAAGTCGGCGTCATTGCGCTTGTCCTCCGGAGCTTTAGCGAAGGGGGAAGGAGCATCAACTGATGCGGAGTAAATTTGCAGCCGTTATGATAGGGATACTCCTCCTGGTGTCCGCCTGCGCCGGCCCCTCGGTAAGAATGCCGGTCGCGGCGGACGAATACAGTGTAAACGGCAGAAAGTATAAAGTACTTGGAACTTCAACCGGCTTTGAGCAAAGAGGGTTGGCCTCATGGTACGGCGGCAAGTTCCACGGCAGGTTGACCGCCAGCGGTGAAGTCTACGACATGAACAAGCTCACAGCCG
>JBGMRC010000208.1:0-2808 GCA_048061075.1 bacterium
GGCTATGCGGGGGGGAAGGTGGCCAACGCACTGAAGGCGCCACGTGTCAGCGGTTACATCGTCACCGGGATGATCCTGTCCCCATCCATCCTGGGGATATTCCAGTTGGACCTGGTCAGAGAGGATCTCTCTATTATCACGGATATTGCTCTTGGTATCATCGCTTTCTCCATCGGCGGGGCCCTGGAATTTTCCAAGATAAAGCGTCTGGGCAAACAGATTCTCTGGATCACCTTAACTCAGGCTTTAGGGGCTTTCCTTTTAGTGACAGGTCTTGTCGCCCTGTTTTTCCCAATGATCGTCGGTTCACAATCACCCCTCGTGGCAAATTACGCTCCTATTGCCATTGTTCTGGGAGCTATTTCCATAGCCACCGCACCGGCGGCTACCCTGGGAGTCATCCATGAATACAGGGCAAGCGGGCCCTTGACAACCGTTCTTCTGGGAGTGGTGACCCTGGATGACGCCCTGACCATCATCGTCTTCGCCTTTTCCGTTCAACTTGCCGGAAGTCTCCTTACCGGTGAGGCACTTTCCCTGGCAGGGATGCTGGCGGGACCGGTAATGGAAATACTCATTGCCCTTGGTCTTGGGGGTTTGGGAGGCCTTTTTCTCAGGAAACTGGTGCCTGTTATCACGAACAGGAGCGCCCTGCTAGGCGTGGGATTGGGAACAGTCTTTTTTACAGGTGGCCTGGCCATTAGCCTCCAATCATCCGCCCTGTTGACCAATATGACACTGGGTTTCATGGTGGTTAATTTCGTCCGCCACGGCGAGGATCTTTTCAGTGTTGTTGAAAGTATCGAGGAACCTGTCTTCGCCATGTTTTTTGTTCTCGCCGGTGCCCACCTGGACCTGAGCGGGCTTCAAACCGCTATTTGGCTGGCAGTGCTGATAATTGCAGGCAGGTTCTTCGGAAAATTCCTCGGGGCCCGTCTGGGAGCCGCGATATCGGGAGCGCCAGAGACCATCAGGAAATATCTGGGTTTTGGTCTTTTGCCCCAGGCAGGTGTGACTATAGGTCTGGTGCTCATTGCCAGAGATCTGTTTGTGGATCCCGCTATTTCGGAGTTGATGGTCAATGCTGTTCTCGGTTCCGTCATTATAAACGAGCTGCTGTCTCCCCCGATGGTTCGATATGCTCTGCTAAAGTCAGGAGAGGCAAAGCAGTCGTAATGATATTGAATGAATTCACCCAAGGAGTGATAAAGTGAGTAGCTCAGGGAAACCTACTCGGAGTAGGGACATAAAGGGGCTGAAAGTCCGGAATGTTATGGAAGCTGTCGGAAAAAGGCAACTCCCGGTGGTTCCTGATACAGCAACCGTTTATGATGTCGTGGAAGCGATGTGCCACTTCCGGCACAGCCGGGTTCTATACGTTGTGGACGAGGACGGACGGCTCACTGGATACATTTCGCTGGAGAACCTGATGAGGCACATCTTTGGTCACAGCCATGAACGACATGCGCACCCCAGACATCTTTTGACGATCATCACTACCGAATCAGCCAGGGATCTTATGAACAAGAGACCTTTCCACGCCCGGGAAGACGATGATGTCGAGGCTGTTCTGGAAAGGATGATAGGAGGCCGTGTCCCTGAAATCGCTATCGTGGATAATGAAGAAAGGGTCGTCGCTGACCTGACCATGCTGGATCTGCTGAAAGTTTGCAGGTGAGGATAAGAAACCTCGGGGGCGAAGTTCGTAGTAAACCTCACCCCCGTCACAAAAAATCCTGGTTCTAAAAGGGTATGACTGTCACCCGACTAGAATCCAATGGTAGATCCCGGGATTCCACTATCCTCCGCACTCAGGGCTGGAGCCCTGAACAGGTGGCATACTCCGGAGGGAGGGGCCTCTCGGACCTGGAGATTTACCTGAAGAAGCGGTCTGTCCTCTACCCAACTCACGGTCAACCGCACGGCTGATTCCTGCCAGACTCCGGTCCTTCAACCGCTTGCCGTTTACGAAGACGGTAGGTGTTCCTCGAACACCGTGCCGCTGTCCCTGCATCAGATCACGGTTGATCAAGTTGGTGATTTCCGGGCTCTTTCTGTCGCGTTCAAATTGTGCCATATCCAGACCGATATCACGGGCGAGCTGGACGATAAGCTGATCGTTGATCTTATTAGCGTTATCGAATAACAGTTTGTGTAATTCCCAGAATTTTCCCTGTTTTTTGGCAGCCAGGGCAGCGGCGGCCGCAGGCCTGGCAAACTGGTGTCTATTCAGGGGGAAATTCAACGCTACGACACGGACGTCCTTGGGGTACGTCTCGAGCACCCGCTCGAGTATGGGCATAAGCCCCGCGGTGAAGCGTCACTGGTAGTCACCGAAGTAGGCGACCACCACCGAGGCGTTATCCGCTCCCTTTGAAGGGGATCCGGTTATATCGAGCGCATGGACCATGTCAAGTGAGAGGATCATGATGTCTTTGGTGCCGCCTCCCGACAGGATCAGCCTGTTCCCGGCAGCGGAAAACTCGATCTTGCTGTAGGTTTTACCGGTCTTGATGACCTGGGACAGTTCTCCTCTCCAGGTGAGCACCCGGATACTTCCATCCTCTGTAAGGACAAAGATCCACTTCCCGTCCGCGGACACTGCGGTGTCAAGGGACTTAACGCCTATGTCGATTTGCTGGGATCCACCCAGGTCGAAGCTGGCGAAAGCGGGTGCGGAAAAAAGCGAAAACATTGCCAGAGAGAGGAACAACTGGACAATAAACCTTCTCATAAAAAACCTCCTGACTCTCCCCTACCTAGCCCGGCAAGATACCCTATTCCAGTATTTTGGTAAAGAATTTTCAG
>JBGMRC010000209.1:0-2790 GCA_048061075.1 bacterium
AACTCTGCAGCCGGAACAGCGCTCGGGTATCACTGTAAGATGCACTCTAACCTCCGTGTTCGCATTTCAAGGCGTTCATTACTATCAGAATCACCAGATGTTTACTACCCCTTGATGAAAAAGTATTTGTTAAGCCGGGTTTTTGGTGAATCACGAAGCGAAGCTAAAAGGGGGTTGCGCAGCCGAGTGATTACACCCAAAAGCTCGGCCTGATGAATACACTTTCCCGAAATTCCATCAGCTTATTGGGAGATAAATCCATATTTTGATAGAAACCGTCAATCTGGTGGGCTATAATGATTTTAAATAGCTATTGATCCTGACAGGAGGAAAACAATGAGCGAGAACACCGTCATCATCTTCGGAAAGGCAGCCTGACCCTACACCAACGAGGCCCGTGAGGCCTATGAAGCTGAGGGCAAGACCGTTGACTACCGTGATGTTCAGGCTAACCCCGAACTGCTCGACGAGATGCTCTCCCACAGCAGTGGGAAGCGGCAGGTACCTGTTATCGTTGAAGGTGGAAAGGTAAAGATAGGCTTTGGGGGCACGTGAGGCGTTTGATCAAGTGACCACGCCGGCGGCGTGGCAGGACGCTTTCTTTACAGAAGGATCGAGATCACCGACTGGGGCTTATGAGTCTAGCCGCTTGAGGCTTCCTCGTCGGGAAGAACAGGCCCCAGTATTGTTTCGACCGGCTCTATACCCAGATCCCTCATCAGTATGAAATTCTTTATCAGGTGCTTGTTTATGGCCAGAAAGGAATGGCTGAGCCTGGCCTGATCGAAGACGCTCATTATCCCGGGATCAATAAGCGTATCGAGCTTCTCGGTAGTATTCCAGTCAGTCAGCATGCCTATAAAGTCGTACTCCCTGGCAGAAACCAGAGCCCTTTCAAGGCACAGCTCAACATCATCCGCGATCCGGCGGACGCTGATAATTCCTGAAACCTCCTCCAAAGTGGCGAGTTCCATGGAGACATACAGGTTTACCTGGGTCCTTCTCTCGTATTCGGCAAGTCTTGACTTTCTGGTCTGTGGGTCCACATAGTCTCTGACCCCCACGATAAACGCCTTGTTTACGTGGTGCCCATCAACGGTTCTGAGGACCTTTGAAGGGCTGTTCAGGATCCGTATCAGCGCGGCACCTTCTATTTGCGCGTGAAGGACCTTCTTCCTGTACCTTTTCAGCTCGCTTATCTGATAAATGCTAATTGGATATTCCGGAAAGACAGTAATATATTTCATTGTCCTGCTCTGTTAGATCCCATATTCCCTTATTGCTGACAGAAAATTACCCTCCTGAGGGCAAAGGAAGCATGTTTCATGAACACAAGAGAGTACCAAATTGTAATTCTAGGCTTTTCTGACGGTTAATTCCAGAAAAATCCGGCAGGACCTCGAATTGTCGGGATTTATTCCAGAAAAGGGCTGTAATTTCTGGTCAGATCCAGGCTAGAAGCGCTACAGATGTGATAACGAAGATGAGCCCCCAGAGCCTGTATCCAGCATCCGAAATTTTTATCCAGTTCTCAATCAGTGACTTGACCTTCTCTTCCTTCCCGAAAAGGCAATATGCGCCCATCCCCGCAATTGTCACGGACAGCAGGAAAAGGAACCACACTACCCCGCTCCAGAAAGACGCAATGCCCAGAAGGATCCCGAAGACCAGTACGATCCCTCCCCAAATCCTGAAGTTAGCCTCCTCCATTATTCCGGAGAGGACGTCCCTTACTTTTTCCGTGTGCAGTATCAGAATGCTTCCGATACCCACCCATACTATGGCAACGAGATACAGGAACCAGGTCATTTGATCATCCCTCTCCTTCCCTCCGCTTGTTGGATAACACAATATGTTATTGTTGGCAAACAACGGTGAAGAAGGCCGTAACAACAGCGGACGAAGTTAATCTGGGGGGCTGAGTGTGACGATCGTCGCGCCCCATCCTCCGGAAGTAACTTCAGCGTCCCCGTATCCCAACACAAAATCGAGATTTTCAAGGACTTGTCTGACGATCCTTTTCTGAACCCCCTTGCCCTTGCCGTGGATTATCCTTACCGCAAGGACCCCTTCAACCCGGCAGGCGACCAGATACTCCTCCACAACCGACGCAACATCCCGCGGCGAGAAGGTGTGGAGATCAAGTATCCCGTCCAGGGGAAGCTCTGCGAAGTCCTCATTATTCATGTTATTGTCGTCCGGGTGCTGTCCGTCAGGCAATGCGGTACCTTTCCGTCATTTCATCATCCGCCGGAGCCACTGTCACTTTTCTTTCAGTCTTACCTGGACCCTTCACGATGACTGGCGCTTCCCTCCTCCCCACCGCCCTGCTGTAACGGATTGTCAGGGCTGCGGCGATCCTGATATCGGCCTCATCCGCGCCCCCCTCCAGCAGAACCAGGGGTCCGGTAATATCCGCAACCTGAAGGGAATAGTCATCCGGGGAAAAAAGCCCTTCCAGCTCGTCGTTATCATCCTTGTGCCTGCCTACGACAGCTTTGCTTCCACCCGGAAGCCTGAAATGACGACCGAACTTCAGGCGCGTGACATCTGTGGCATCGGCTTGTGGGGAGACCCCAAAGAGTTCCTTTAACCGGATGGAAAAGCCGGGGTCGGTCAGTAGGCATCCGCCGCCTGGAGTCGGAAACTCATTTAGCCCGTAGCCGGCGGCAAGCTCCATCTGCCGCTTTCGCGACCTTCCCTGTATGTCCAGAAGTCGCTCCCGGTCAACGAACCCCGCTTTTTCCGCTTCAGTTTCAGTTAGACGCTTTGCACAAAGAGGACGGACGA
>JBGMRC010000210.1:0-2770 GCA_048061075.1 bacterium
AGGTATGATTTTCCGGACGCATTCCATAACACCTTGCCTGTTAAGATGCTGCTCTTATCCCCAGTATCCCCTTCATCCCTGTTAAAAGAGGCAGTGCATGGTTTCCCCCAGTGCCCATTGCCCAACGCCTGTTTACACTCATCACACATTAAGCGTAACGCATTACTATAATCACCCATAAACAGTGACCGAAAAATCATAGTACTACACAATCCGTTGCAATAACACTCCATGTCATGATGAATGCCAGGTCCCTGTTCACCCTGACAGCGATCTTTTTTTCATTGATCACTGGAACCGAATCCTTCGCCAGAGAACGGCACACAGGCGGAAGGTTCAGTTTCGGCAATACGATCGACGGACTAAGTGTAACAGGTAAATTCTAGTCCGGATACTTTCTCACACCATTCCTCTATCACAAGTAGCTTTCAGGACAAAAAAACGTTTATAATCATAGTAATCAAGTATAGTTCTACCTGAATGGACCCTGACAAGACATGTCCTGGAAACCGCTGATCCACATAATTTCTCCCGATGCCGATGAAAGAGGCGAACTGCGCGCCCAGCTCCTCGGCGCGGATTACAACGTCCTTGTGGCACATGACCCGGGTGAGGCTGTGGATAAGCTCAAGGAGGGTACACCCCATCTCATTGTCATCGATCAGGAACAGGCTGACACTGATTCTGCTGATTTCTCAGCCCTGGTTCACCACCTGGAGGGAGCTTCTCCCCTCCCCTATCTGCTTCTGATAGACAACAACAGAGCGGGTTCAGTCCCACCTTCACTCAGGGAGGGCCTGGATGACACCCTGATGCGGCCCGTCAATTCCCTGGAACTGCTGGCGCGGGTAAGATCGCTCCTTCGCAACCGCCAGCTACTGGGCCAGATCCGCATCCAGGAGATGTTTCTCCGCCAGAAGAAACTCGAGCCCTACGTTCCTGAAATACTTCAACCCACGGTTCTCCTGGTGGAAGATGAGGCAGCTCAGCTCCAGAAGATCGGGGATCTTGTCACCAGAATCCCATGCATGGTTGAAAAGGCCCAGTCCTCCTCTGAAGCTCTCCAATACATCAAAAAGAGCCTCCCCGAACTGGTCATCATCGACTTCCTCTTCCCGGACCAGGACGGCCTCGAGCTTTGCCGATATCTTAAGCAGCTCGCCGATACAAGGACAATACCCCTTCTCATGCTCACATCAATGCCGGAGCTTGATAATCGTATAGTGGGGATGGATGCGGGGCCTGACGACTATCTGGTCAAACCCGTAAATCCAGTTGAGGTGATCACTCGAGTCCGCCGCCTCCTTGCAAGACAGGCTGGCCATATGAGGCTTTCAGGGAATATGCAGATACTGAACAATGCAGGCCTGGCTGACCAGGAGACTGGCATTCCCGGGGATGAGTTCTTCCGTTTCGCATACCCGGAACTCATCCGATGGTCCCAGAGAGCTCAGCTTCCCTTTACCATCATAAGGATGCGCCTCGCCGCCAGGGAAAATTTCTACCGGCTGGCCACAACGGTACACTCCACCCTGAGGAACTTCGACCTGATCTTCGTGACCGGTGAAGCGGACCTCTCCCTCATCCTGCCCGAAACCCAGTCGGACCAGGCCCAGATCGCCCTCTCACGGATCCTGTCCAAGGCGGAGGTAAACGGCATCCCTCCATGGGAGGTTCGATCCGCAATGGTCTCAGTGGGTGAAGAAGGCTGGGATTCGGGGGAGATCAGGAAGAAAATCAGGATCGGCAATATGGAAGACGGCGCCCTGACCGCCTTTGAGGCAGATGGTGACAACCGTATTCTGGTAGTCGGCGACAAGAGCAGTGTAAACCTGATCCAGCTACTCAAGGAAGAGGGTTTTTCCAATGCTGAGGCTTTCGTTTTCGAGGGCGACAAACTGCCCGACACACTTAACGCCAGCGCTGTTATTATCCAGGGTGACCTGGACAGGATCCCCGACCTTGCCCAGCAGCTGCTGCCCGCTCTTCCCGACCCTGCAACTCCCATTATCGTTCAGTATTCGGAAAGGTCAGAGGACTCTGATCTCGCCTCTCTGCCGGAATCAGCGGACTATATCCCTCCCGGTGCCGGTAACGACTACCTTATCCACAGGCTCCGCAGATCCCTGGACATGGTGCAGGCCCAGTCCGATGCAAAGGAAGTGGAGAGCTTCATCCTGCGGCTGATCCGTTTTATGGAGGAGGGAGACTCCGACGTTCTTGGTCATTCCCAGCAGGTAGTTATCTGGGCAGTGAGGCTTGGAGGGCGGATGGGACTGCCGCCAGAGGAGATAGAAGCGCTAAAGTGGGGAGGCCTCCTGCACGATATCGGCAAGCTGTTCCTCCCGGGGAAGATACTGTCCAAAAACAGGATGCTGACACCTGAGGAGTTTGCCATCGCCAAATCCCACCCCCGGCTGGGGTTCGATCTCTGCAATGGCTTCAGCATCCTTGAGCCGGCGCTCCCTATCATCAAGTACCACCATGAGAGGATGGACGGCAAGGGATATCCGGAGGGCCTGAGGGGCGACAAGATACCACTCCTTGCCCGCATTGTTGCCGTTCCCGACGTCTTCGACACACTTATCCGCAGGCGGCCCTATCGACCGGCATTCTCAGAGGAGGAGGCCTCCAGAATAGTTATGTCGGAGGCGGAAAAAGGCATGTGGGACATCAACATCGCAAAGCAGTTTCTCGAAATGATCCATAGAAAGTAAGTTGAAAGTTGAAGGTTGAAAGTTGAAAGTTGAAGGTTGAAAGTTCGCAAACA
>JBGMRC010000211.1:0-2756 GCA_048061075.1 bacterium
CAGGATCGTTCTTTCCAGATGAAGGAAGAGTTCAACATCATCAACGAGCAGGAGCTTCTTAACTTCCAACTCTATCCTCCCTTGCAAAGCCCGGAAAATTGAGGATCAAGGAAACACTACGGAACTTATTGTCATTTTAGTCGTATTTTACGGCTTGTGTCAAGATACATATTTGTGACCGTTTCCCGGCCCCTTCAGGTTTGTTTGCTGCACCCTCCTTCCTGCGTGGCCTGCTCCATTGCCCACTCCCATCGCTTCAGCAAATAAGGTTTTTCCTTTTCAAAGACAACAGCCTGCCTTTCAATCTCCTCTTCAGCTTCGCTATCGTTCATCCTCTCTACAGACTGGGCAAAGCTTGCCACTCGAGCATAGTAAAGAGGGGTCAGAAGCTCAACGAGTTTGAACCTGTTCTTCTGCCAGCAGTGGTAGGTTGAAGCGGCATCAAACAGTATGTGCGACCAGGCCTTAACATCCATGTTGAACCCGTCTCCCTCCTCAGCCAGGTCGCGTACTATCTGGAATGACTCCTTGCTGAGGATCTTCTCCCACAGGGTGCTGAACTGATTATAACCGTGCCGGAAGGCGTCACTTAGACCCTGAATATTTATAGGGAACGGTTCGGGCTCAGTCTCAATGTCTTTTCCAAGTATAGGGACATCTTCGCTGCCATTGATACCGCTCCAGAACTGGGCGTTATTTTCCATCAGCTGGAACATTGTAGACACCACCTGACGAAACATTGGACCCAGGCTCTCTGAGGGGTCTTTTACGTCGTGGATCTTGGCGCCCAGCCGTGCCTGGCAGATCCTGAAATCACGTACGAGAGCATTTGTCGTCAACCAGATATCGATGCCAAAACGTCCTACATCAGTATCCCACACATCCTGATTATAAATACTGTTCACTACGTCCCCGCTGAATGCGAAATCTCCGCCTATGGGCTGCCTCACCCTTTTGCCGTAAAGTGCTCTGGTCATGTTGTAGACGATGTTGTTGGTGATGGTACCGTCAAGCTTGAACCGCTTATAATGGGGCGCAACGAACTGGTAATTGTCATCGAGTATGGGACACAGGAGATTCCTGATCCACTGGGGCGAGATGCTCCTGAGATCAGAATCCACAACTACACAGGCCTCGGCTCCGAGGAAACGGGATACCTCCAGTACAGCCCTCAGCGCGGAACCCTTACCCGGAACACCCCTGTAAATACTAACGAGGATCTCCTGCCACGGCAATACCTCCACACGCCTTGCCTCCTCCCTGGAATCGTCCACGGAACCGCCATCCGAAACGATGATCACCGATTTTCTGTTCGGGTAATATTTATGGAGGCCCCTGCTCACCTGCTGCACTACGTTGCTGATCGTTGACTGGTTATTGTAACAGGGAATGCCAACGACGAGATCCGCTTTTTCAATAAGCTCCACGCGGTCCCTGACGTCGTCTCTTAACGCTGTCAAATATTTCATATTCACTCCAGATTTAAGGTCGTAAAAAGTCCATCAACTGTAATTCGAACAGCTCGATTAAAACAAGCCGGGGTTTTGGTGAATCACGAAGCGAAGCTCAAAGGGGGTTGCGCAGCCGAGTGATTACACCCAAAAGCCCGGCCTTATAAATAAACTATACCAATATTTCACCAACTAATTGGTGGATGAACTGTAATAATAAAATATTAGAATCCGAAATTGATATCGAAGGTAACAAATTCGCCGGTGGGCTCATTGTAGGCAACCTCTACACGATCAACGCTGCAGGCAGGAGGACCGATATGGGCCCACTTGACCAGCCGATCAAGGATGTCCCTGGGTCCTTCCGCAATGATCTCGACAGCGCCGTCCATGAGATTCCTGACCAGCCCCACAAGGCCAAGTTTGGAAGCCTCTATCCTTGTGCTTTCCCTGAAGGTGACCCCGTGGACCCTCCCGTGAACTATCATGTGTACTCTCTGGTTATGATGCATTTATTCTCCCAGCATTTGCCATGTTCAACCACGCCTACGCGTGGAGTCCCAAGTTCCAAGATTTTTCACCACAGAGTCACAGAGAGCACAGAGGAAAACCTTGGCTCTAGTAAATTCCTCCCCCTGGATGGGGGAGGTTAGGAGGGGGTGGCAGCAATATCACCCTCCCCTTAAGTCCCCTCCCATCATCAGTCTTCGCTAAAGCTACGACCTGACTAGAGGGAGGGGTGAAAATAAATAATCCAGTGTTAAATATTCTAATTTCAAATGCTCTAATGATCTAACCCAACAATTTCTTTCTCTGAGCTTTCTATAACCTCTGTGGTTCAAGCCCAAAGCCTTACTCTGTGTCCTCTGTGGCTCTGTGGTGAACGCCCTTAAAGACCGGTAGTTCCAGTCCATTTTCGTCCGGCATGCGCTTCACATCAAGATCTGTCACCTCTACCAGAAGGACCTCCAGGATGAGAAATGTTTCCGAGTTACCCCTTATACAACCAACTATTGCATCAGAACCTCTACCCGCTGCCGTGTGCATGTGGATAGAAGGACCGGCTCCACCCTCGAGTATTGAACCGACACCGACGAGCTCATGGGGCATGTTGATCGCGGAAAAAACCGGTGTTGGAGGAAGCTTTTTCTCCTCGGGGCCCACCACGAGATCACCCCTTTCCAATGCTCCGAACATCTGGAACCACCCGGAGGTGATCTTCTCCTTCCTGCAGAAGTCAGTGAGAGCTACCCTTACATCCTCGCCATGACCGAGTCTTATATAGAAAACTCTTCCTTGCCTACC
>JBGMRC010000212.1:0-2755 GCA_048061075.1 bacterium
CCGACCTGACCGGCATAGATCTTTTGAAGGCCATTAAAAAGCAGACGCCGACCCTGCCTGTAATATGTATCAGCGGAGTGGAATCCTTTGACGCTGCTGTTGAGATGATCAGGAATGGGGCTTTCGATTTCCTGGCAAAGCCGATCAAGCCTGACAGGCTCATAGATACCGTGAACAGGGCCTATGCTATCTATAGAGAGGCGCAAGAGAAGGAACGATTGATAGGGCGGTCCCAGGCATGGACAAGGGAACTGCTGACCCTCCGCCACCTGGGGGAATCCTCCGGGAGGGATATTCTAAAAACGCTGTTCAGAAATACTGTGGAAGCGGTCTCGGATACTCTCCAGGTAGAAACTGTGTCGCTGATGCTGAAAGATGCCGAGAACCTTGCTGTAACAGATGCCATTGGACTTCCTGCGGAAGTTATCGGTCGTGTGCAAGTCAAGGTGGGCAGCGGGATCTCGGGATGGGTTGCCGAAAAGGGTGAGCCCCTTCTTATAAATAACATTGAGCAGCACGAACTTTTTGCGCCTTCGTCATTTTCGGATCAGTATTCTACCCAGTCGGCAATGTGTGTGCCGTTAAAAAGAGGCGACAGAGTCCTGGGTGTATTAAACGCCAACAACAAGCTGAATGGGACACCTTTTTCAGAAACCGATTTGGACCTTCTTGTAACTATAGGGTCCCAGGTTGCCCTCGCCATTGATAACACGCGCCTGTTTTATGGCCTCGAAGAGAAAGCCGAAGCACTTGAAAAGGCCCATGAAGAGCTTGTCAGGCTTGACAAGGACAAGACGGAGCTGATCCTGAATATCTCCCACGAACTGAAAACGCCCCTGACATCCATTATAGGCTTTGCCGGCCTGATCCATACCCTTGACCTGCAGGGCGACATGAAGGACCTGAGCGATTACCTGGGAAGGCTGGAGGATTCGGCCGACCGTCTGAACCATATTGTGGAGAGAATGCTGGAGCTTTTCCGTCTCGAAGCGGGACGTGTTCCCTGGAACGAGGACCATCATAGACCTACTGACATAATTGCTAATGCTGAGGAAAATTTGGGCGGGCAGCTCAGGACCAGAGAAATAGTGAGGTCATATGAAGAAACCTGGGATTGCAGTGTGATTGGGGATCTTCCCATGCTGACCAGGACTCTCGAGCTTGTAATTGAAAATGCAGTGAAGTTTTCTCCGGAGGGCTCTTCCATAACTGTTGAGGGCAGCTGGTTATCCGAACTCCCACGGATCCCGGATTATGCCCTTAATCAATCTCTCGATACGGTCAGCGGGTCGAACGGATGGTTCGAGTTCATCGTTACCGATCAGGGTGAGGGGATGGAAGAACGAGAGATACCCTATATTTTCGAAAAATTCAGGCAGCTTGGAGATATAATGACAACCAAACCTCCCGGGGTAGGGTTGGGGCTTTCCATTTCCAGAGCGATCATAGAGCGCCATCGGGGCGCGATCTGGGTCAGCAGTACTCCGGGCCAAGGCAGCAGCGTGCATCTTCTGCTGCCCGGTAAAAAGGGTTAACCAGGATGAAAGAATCATAAGACCGGGCTTTTGGGTGTAATCACTCGCCTTCGCAACCCCCTTTGAGCTTCGCTTCGTGATTCACCAAAACCCCGGCCACATGAATACATCATACCGAAATACAACCAGTTAATTGGGAGATGAACTGAATGAAGAAGCATTCTATTCCCGGTATCTCCTTTTCCTCAGTATCCGCGGATGTCAGGGGTAAGGGAGAAGACAGACTTGATATGGGGCTGATCTTCTGTCACGGCCCATCCGCGGCAGCCGGTATATTTACAACTAACAGCATGGCTGCGCCTCCAGTAAGACTTTGCAGGGAGCGTCTCGCCTCAGGCGGAGTGAGAGCAGTCCTGGTCAACAGCGGCAACGCCAACGCCATGACCGGTGAAGAGGGATACGAGGACGCTCTTGCACTGTGCGGATCGATTGCCGAGCTTCTGGATGTGCCGGAGGAGTCAGTTATTTTCTGTTCCACGGGGGTCATCGGCGAGCGCCTCCCTGTTCGCAGGATGGGAGAGGCCCTCCCTCAGTTGACGGGAAACCTTTCTGAAGGGGGTGCAGGTCCCTTCTCGGAAGCGATCCTCACCACGGACACTTGTACCAAGATCGCCGGTCAACTGGCAGAAGTTTCTGAAGGAACAGCCGGCCTGCTTGGTATAGCCAAGGGTGCCGGTATGATAGCCCCGAAGATGGCGACTATGCTGGCTTTCATAATGACTGATGCGGATATTGAGCCTGATATTCTGCGGAATATGCTTAGAGAGGTTAACCAGGAGACCTTCGATGCAATAACCGTTGACGGGGATACATCCACCAACGACACAGTACTTTTCATATCTTCCGGCGCTGGACATGCGGTCAGGAACGAACAGGATATTCAGGCTGTAAGTGCAGCGCTCAAGGATGTGTGCCGTGATCTGGCGGAGCAGATCGTATCCGACGCAGAGGGAACTACCAGGGTAGTGCAGGTCAAGGTCGATGGTGCCGCTGACGACGACCAGGCGCGGTCTGCAGCCAGGGCCGTGGCGGAATCGCTCCTTGTGAAGACCGCTTTTGCAGCAGCGGATCCAAACTGGGGCAGAATAGCCGCTGCAGTAGGATATTCAGGGGCAAAAACTTCATCCGATAAGTTATCCATAAGTATTGGTGACGTTCAGGTACTTGACTGTGGCCGTCTCGTGGACGGATATGATGAGGACATGGCAGCAGAGCAGATG
>JBGMRC010000213.1:0-2743 GCA_048061075.1 bacterium
ACATGCCAAAGGCCAAAGAATGGCAGGCGATTGATTCTAACAGGGATGGAGGGGATGGAGGGGATAAGAGCAGGCGTTGGGTTGGATTTACTAGAAACCAGAAACCAGAAACTAGAAACTATTCCTAATCACCTGGAACATGCAACTATAACTTAACCAGCTTTTGAAGCTCGTCGGAAGCCTTTTTAGCGACGGAATCATCCCTTGATTTGGCCATCTGTGCCAGGATCTTGATACTCCCTTCGTGTTCTATTTTCCCAAGGACAGCGGCTAGTGAGATGAGTGCATCAGGAGGGAAGTTCTCTGATTTTTTCAGGATCCTCTTGACGGTGCCTGAATCGTAGCTCCTCCGGGAGAGTTCCAGAATATATTCCTGCACATTGCTTTTGGTCTGCTTATTTGTATCCATCAAAAAGCCCAACGATGATATCGCGGCTGACGCCTGATCCCAGTCAATATCAGAATCAGTTTCTTCTGCTCTGTCTATCTTCTTTTTGAGAAGCTCAAATGCACGCTTGTCACCGGATAGCCCCAATCCGCGTATCGCTTCTTTTCTGACACTGCGAACAGGATCTTTTAACTTTTCCTCGAAGTGGGCGAAACTTTCCCGGGGAGCGAGGAGAGTCAATGTATTCAGGGAGTCGAGGCGCATCTGGGGATTCTCATGATCGATCCTTTTCACCACTGTCCCGACGACAAGCGGGACAAGGGTTTCATCTTCAATATTCCCCAGGACTTTGATGATCGTACAGAGTGCCTCTACAGCCAGGTCATCGTCGTCCACCAGACCGGTCAGGAAGGCTGCTGATTCGGAGTTCATATCAAGAAGGATCTCGGCAGCCTGTTTTCTTCGCCAGATATCCTCCGACTCCCTTATGATATTTGCCAGGTGAGGTACCGACCAGGCCCCCATCAGAGTAAAGAACTTTCCAAGAACTATGCGGTTCTCCTTGGTAACCCTGAGAAACGCTTTTCTGGCCTCTTCCAGGGCAGTGCCGTCAGCTATTTCGGTCAGTGCCTGTTGAGCGATCTGTTTTTTCTCCCTGGTCTCGGTATGCTCCACCAGCAACTTGCTTATAGCCAGGGCTTCTTCGAACCTGTCACCTTCGATGAGATATGGCACTATCATGGCAAGGGGACTTGCGCGTTTGGCATATTCTGCCGGAGAACTGGCCGAATCCAGATGTTCAAGGTACTTTTCCCTGTACTCGAGGAAGCTCTCGATCAGGCGTATTATTGAGATCCTTTCACGAACGCTGGGCGGAAGGTCATCCATGGACAAGAGACCTGACTCACATAGGTCCTGGAGCAGTATCGTTGATTCAGGTGTGTCAAGCTGCACAAGTCTGGTGGACAGCTTATCCAGGATCCGGGGGAGTTTGTCAGGTCCAAGCGTTTCTGTCGCCTGCTCCTTATCGCTGGATGCGTCCCTGATATAGAGGGGAACAATAGAGTAGAGGAGTCCGGGTGCCATAAACTGCAGAGTTTCTTCCTCACAGGCCTCCTCGGTCAGGGTCGGATTTGACGCAAGATCGAGGTTCATGAGGAAGACATAGGCCTGTCCCGGGTTATTCAGTGGTTTTAACGCATTGTGCAGGATCTCCTTCTTGACCACCTCGAGCTCGGCAGGTTCCATGGTCTGAAGAACCGGCAGCAGCTTGAGGTCCTTTCCGAGACGGGAAAGAGCCAGGGTAACCCTCCATGGAATGTTGCGTCTTGTGGTGATGAAGTCCTCGTTGAAGACGCAGGAAGCATTCTGAATGCTGTGCTCAGCCAGACCTTTTGCGAATCTCTCTTTAGTATCTTTATGCTTCATATCCGCCAGGGCCGGTTCACTCATCAGGTCGAGGAGGTGTGAAAATTCCTCCTTCCCGATCCTGGTGGAAATAGAGATGCTTATTAATTCCTTTCTCTGGAGGAATTCAAGGAATTTTGTGACGTAAACGTCAGCCATCCTCTTGGTCATTACCTTGGAAATGGGCAGTTCGTGGGCTGCAGCACCTTCGATAAATATCTCGTTCTGTTCGTTTTCATCCCTGGTATAGAAAGTCAATTCGCCGGATCTGCCTGCAAGGCCGGTAAAGGTTTCGTAAAGACTTTCCCTGGCTTCATTTGATTGGGGATGATCCGGAAGATAGGATCCGGTTCGGAGAAAAGCCTGGATCAGGGAGATCACAAAATCCTTGATCACGGTTTCTGTGTCCTGTCCAGGTGTAGTCTGCTCCAGGCAGTCTGGGTCTATGGCCATATTGCTCACCTGTAAATGAAAGTCGTATTCTACCGGAACAATATAACAGATATAGCGGAATCCGCCATGACAATAACAAATCTGTAACCTGCGATGGTTGTGGTTATCGCGAATTCTACCCCTGGCTCATGAACATCTCTGGCGTCTCTTCGGGTGATTTACTTGTCAGGAGGCGTCGATGTAGTTAAATTAGATGTATGGGTCCTTCGAATCGGCGTCAATAGGATATCACATATCTGGCTGGATGAGAGGAAGAGCATTATGAAGAGCGATCCTGAGAAACAGAATACGTACACAGAAGAAGAGATAAAAGAGGAGAACCGGAAGATCCGGATATTCCGGTTCATATCGGATCTGACAATGCAGCGTCTTTACACCGAACTTCTTACGATCGAGGAGGCGAGGGATACGGTGTCCCAACTCCGGCAGATCGCCAAGAACCTGTTTCCGGGAAAAGGTGATGTATTCGATCTCGTGGTGTCACCGAGGATGGAG
>JBGMRC010000214.1:0-2731 GCA_048061075.1 bacterium
GAGCATAGCGAAGGAGGAACGCCCTTAAATAGTTGACAAACGAGGTTGGTTAAGCTAAATTTTCAAAAAACCAATCGCTTTAGTTGGTAATTAGCCAGAGAGGGAAAAATGTTCGAGAAGATAAGATCAGACATCAGTACAGTGAAGGAGAGGGATCCGGCCTGCAGGTCGACGATAGACGTTATTTTCAGCTATCCTGGTTTTCACGCCGTGTTCATGCACAGGATAGCGAACCGGCTGTGGAACTGGCGCCTTTACTTCCTCGCAAGGTTCCTATCCCACATCGCCAGGTTCCTCACGGGGATCGAGATCCATCCCGCGGTCAAGATCGGAAAGGGCTTTTTCATCGATCACGGCATGGGGGTGGTTATTGGTGAGACCACCGAGATCCACGACAACGTTACCCTCTATCAGGGAGTTACCCTTGGCGGGGTCAGCCTGAAAAAGGAAAAGCGCCACCCAACCCTGAGGGATAACGTTGTGGTGGGAGCAGGCTCAAAGGTTCTCGGGCCCTTCGAAGTAGGCGAAAACAGCAGGATCGGGGCCAATTCCGTTGTTGTCAAGGAAGTTCCGCCCCACTCCACCGTTGTGGGTATTCCGGGCCGGATCGTTATCAAGGAAGGTGTGAGTGTGGACAAGGTTGATCTTGATCACCAGGTCATGCCGGACCCAGTCGCCCAGGCTTTTTCCTGCCTGATGGAGCACGTAAATCTCCTTCACCGCCGACTGATAGAAATGAGCGACAAGGGAGAAAAGGATCAGGTGCAGTTCGAGGAGATCCAGTGCAGGCTGGATGGCATCGTGAAGAAGACTATTGAGAGAGCCGCCAAAGAGATAGAAGAGCGCGAACAGGCGCAGTCTGAATGAAGATAACCACCAGGGCCAGTTATACTATTCGGGCCTTGCTGGATCTGGTCCAGCATTCCAGTGAAGGAAATCCGGTACGTCTCTCGGATATCTCCAGGCGGGAGGGGATCTCCCACGCATACCTGGAACAACTCTTTTCCCGACTGAAGAATCTCGATGTGGTAAAGGGAAGGAAGGGTCCGGGAGGGGGCTACGTCTTGAGCCGCGACCCTGATGAAGTACCCATCGGCGACATAATCAGAGCTGTGGAAGGTGAGGATAATTTTTTCCTCTGTACGGACGAAATATCCGATGTAGATGAATGTCGACGTTACCGTGAGTGCATCACACACCACCTCTGGGAAGGCCTTTCCAGGCGAGTTCACGAATTCCTCAATTCCATAACATTAGCAGATCTATTAAAAGACGCAGAAGCTTTGGAGTCACACAGGGAGATACATAATGCCAAGAATCTACATGGATCATAACGCAACGACACCGATCCGTCCCGAAGTCAGGGACAAGCTGATGCCTTTCTTTTCTGAACTTTTCGGCAATCCTTCCAGCGTCCATTCCTTCGGCCAGGAGGTCAAGGTGTACCTGGACGAAGCCAGAACGAGGATCGCATCGCTGCTGGGAGCATCACAGGCTGAGATAGTTTTCATGGCCGGAGGTACCGAGAGCGATAATGCGGCCATCAAGGGCGTTGCACAAGCCCTGGGGGAAGGTCACATAGTCAGCACGGAGATCGAACACCCCGCCGTAATGCAGTCCGTTTCATATCTGGTCAAGAAAGGGTTCGAGGCTACATATGTCAAGGTCGGTTCAGGGGGTGTGGTGGATCCGGATGAGATCAGAAAGGCTATCAGGCCCGACACGATCCTCGTTTCCGTGATGCACGTCAACAACGAGGTTGGAACTATCCAGCCGATCGAGGAAATATCGGCTATCACCAGGGAGGCTGGAGTATTACTGCACTCGGATGCGGTACAGAGCTTCGGCAAACTGCCCACTAATGTGGATGAATTGGGAGTGGATCTCCTCTCCATAGCAGGCCACAAGATATACGGGCCGAAGGGAGTAGGTGTACTTTACATACGCAAGGGAACCAGGATCGATCCTCTAATAATAGGGGGAGCTCAGGAAAAGCGCAGGCGAAGCGGTACGGAGAATATAGCGGGGATAGCCGGTTTCGGCGAGGCTGCCATACTGGCCGAGCAGGAACGGGAAAAAGTATACGAGAGACTTGAGAAGCTGAGGTCAAAGTGCGTTGACGGGCTGGCGGAAATACCGGATGTAGTAATAAACGGCGAGATAGGAAGGGTCTTTCCCTCAACCGTCAGTGCCAGTTTCAATCATATAGAGGGAGAATCCCTTCTCCTGTCCCTTGACATGGAGGGGATAGCGGTTTCCACTGGCTCTGCTTGCTCTTCAGGTACTCTGGAACCCTCCCATGTTCTTGTTGCCATGGGCATGGATCCCATTCTCGCCCAGGGAACCCTCCGATTCTCCATGGGACGGGGAACCACTGAAGAACAGGTTGACAGAGTTCTGGATGTCCTGCCGCCCATCGTTGAACGGCTAAGGATAATGTCACCGCTGGGGAAAACTGCGGTTAAAAGTTAAAAGTTAAAAGTTGAAAGTTGAAAGTTTACAATTTATATTTACCAGGGACGTGAGACCCGGGACCAGGGACTGGAGCGACAGCGATCTTCTTGAAGCCGCATAACTCACATAAGGAGTATGTTAGCGATGTACAGCGACAAAGTAATGGATCATTTCAGAAATCCCCGCAACGTAGGCGAAATAGAGGACGCTGACGGCATCGGCGAAGAGGGGAACCCCCAGTGCGGCGACATAATGAAGATCTTCATCAAGGTCAAGG
>JBGMRC010000215.1:0-1362 GCA_048061075.1 bacterium
TTTGAGCGTCAAAAGTGGTTGTTTTCTGTGGTAATATTACTCTATGAACAAAATTGATCCTGATAGACATTCTCCCACCGAGGTTACAATCCAGTGGCTCACAGGACGGTAAGGTCTGGATACAGCCAGCTTGTGGAACGGTTAAACCGCTTTCCGCAGGGAGCCCCGCCGTCAGAGCTGCTCTACCGGATCCTGGAGATGCTTTTCTCTGAAAAGGAAGCCGGATTAGCCGCCGATCTGCCGATCAGGCCCTTTACCGCAGGGCAGGCAAGCCGTATCTGGAAGATGAGCCCCGCCCAGACCCAAAAGAAGCTGGACGAACTTGCCGGCAGGGGTATCCTGGTGGATATAGAGCAGGACGGACAGCCTGTTTACGTCCTTCCGCCGCCCATGGCAGGCTTCTTCGAGTTCTCACTGATGCGAACAAGGGGTGACATAGACCAGAAGGTCCTGTCCGAACTCTTTTATGAGTACCTGAACGTGGAAGAAGATTTCATCCGGGCACTGTTTACCGATGGTGAGACCCAGCTCGGCAGGGTCTTCGTTCACGAGCCGGTCCTTACGAGGGACAACGCCCTGCACGTTCTGGATTACGAGAGGGCTACTAACGTGATCGAGTCCGCCTCTCATATCGGGATCGGGATCTGCTATTGCCGTCATAAAATGGAACATATGGGAAAGGCCTGCGACGCGGCCATGGATATCTGCATGACCTTTAACAGTACGGCCGCCTCCCTGGTGAAGCATGAAATAGCCCGGAAAGTCGATAAGGCAGAAGCTATGGATATTCTTGCCGAAGCCTGGGAGGACAACCTGGTCCAGTTCGGGGAGAACGTCCGGGAGAAGGTGAGCTTCATCTGCAATTGCTGCGCCTGCTGCTGTGAAGCTATGCTTGCTGCCCAGCGCTTCGGGATACTGAACCCGGTGCATACCACCAACTTCATCCCGGAAGTAACAGACTACGAGTGCACCGGGTGCGGAAAATGCGTAAAGGTCTGCCCGGTTTATGCTCTGGAACTTGTGGCAAGTTCCGATAAGGAGCGCCCAAACGCACAAATAGTCAGCCTCCAAGAGGAAATATGCCTGGGATGCGGTGTGTGCGTGAGAAACTGCTCTTATGGGGCCCTGGAGCTTATATCCCGGCCCGAAAGGGTTATTACACCTCTTAACTCCGCGCATCGGACGGTGATAATGGCCATCGAAAGGGGAAAACTGCAGGAGCTTATTTTCGATAACCAGGTGCTCTTTTCACACCGGGCCCTGGCCGCTGTTCTTGGCGTTATCCTGAAACTCCCACCGATTAAGCAGGTACTGGCCACGGATCAGATCAAATCCAGATATACGGAATACCTGATCAGCCGG
>JBGMRC010000215.1:1462-2726 GCA_048061075.1 bacterium
TACAGGTAATATGAAAACATGACCGCCAGGTAATCATCATTCCTGAGGTCGTAAAGGACATCCGCTGGATCCATGTCAAGGAATAAACCTGCTTCAAGGCTGAGCCTGGCGTTATTCCCTACTCTTCGGCTCCCTTCAGCGCGAACTACCTGGGAGTCATAATCCATGTCATAAGCATACCCAAGCAAAAGTTCCGTGCTGGAAAAGTCGTTCACGGCGAGTCTGAACCCGAGCATGATGTCTTTCTGAAAGCCGCTGGCGGCTTTGGCCCCCCTGCTGTCGTATGCATATTCGGTTATGACACCGAGGTCCAGCCGTGACCCCCAAACGCCCACAAAGGTATATTCAACGCCGCTGCTGTAAGAATAAAACGCTTCGCCTTGCCCACTCCTTCGTAGAGCTTCAAGCTTCAGGAGCCACGCCCCGGCAACCGCCTGCAGGTCCACGGAGCCTTGCTTGATCAGCTCGTATAAGGGGATAAAGATACTGGAACCGTCTGAAGCAATACCCGGGAGAAGCGTGGGCTCACGGCCCGTTCCCCGGAAATAGGAGAATCCGAAATCAAGCATACCCGCGGTGCCGCTCAAACGAGCCGCCAGGTCCACGTGATATTCCTCGTCAGGGTCCTCGTACCGGGCGCTGTCCGTATCGACTGGAATCGAGCTGCGAAAACGACCGTCTTTCCCGGGAAATGTCCGCTCTCTGAAATAGGGGAGAATGAAAAAATCCAAAGCGCCCCAGTCAAGGGGAATGACAAACTGAACCATGGGCTGTCCCAGCTTGTCCTCTCCGTCGAGGTTCTCCACAAGATCGGTCTGATTAATAATGTCCACCAGGTGAACGAACTCGGTCGCCCCCCAGAATACCTTACCGGCGCCTATTCTGAACTCGAAGCTGTCCAGGATCAGCTGGTAGTTCATCTCCCTGATGTCGAAGTGCGTTCGCTCAGGGTCCATACGATCATATCTGTAAAAGGGGATAATGGTAAAACTGGATCCGCCATCGAACTGGTGATAGTACTCGGGCTGGATGGCCAGTGATTCATTGTGCCTCTCCTGGCCCTGTTGTTCGGTTTTATTCGGGAAAGTCCACAGCTCTGCTGAGAAGCGAGCCGTCAGCTCCCCGCCGGCCGAAGACCCTGGCAGAAGGATCACAATAAAAGCTGCAAGGAGGAAAAGGAGCCCCCTGGATTCAGCGCGCTCTGAGAAGACTGTTTTTCGTAAAATCTCGATCATCCAGATCAACTCCAAACTTATAATCCGAG
>JBGMRC010000216.1:0-2722 GCA_048061075.1 bacterium
GGTTCGTCCAGGAGCAGAACTTCAGGTTTCAGGGCAAGAGCCATAGCGATCTCAAGTTTTCTCTTGTCACCATATGAGAGATCGGCAGTCAGCAGGCGGGACTTTTCGGCTATTCCCACCATTTCAAGAGTGTTTCTGCACTCTTTTTCGAGATGACTCGGATGAGATGATCCAAGGACAAATCGAGCCTTGTTTTTGTACTCCCTTCCGGTGCGAACCGCTGCAAGTATTAAATTGTCAAGTACTGGAAGAGTATCGAATACAGAAACGAGCTGAAAGGTACGTACCATCCCCAGGCCGACCCTCAGGTCAGCATCCATGTTTGTTATGTCCTGTCCCTGAAAATGGATCGTTCCTTCGCTGGGAGGAAACAGACCAGTCAGGATGTTGAAGAATGTCGTTTTTCCGGCCCCGTTGGGCCCGATTATACCCGCTGATTCTCCCTTTCTAACCTGATAGTCGACCGAATCGACAGCTGTCAGGTCACCGAAATTCTTACTCGCTCTCCGGCTTTCCAGGATCACTTCACCAGGCATCTGATGTCCTTCGAATCAACTATGTTCAGGGGGCTTAAACTTATCTACGCAGAAAAGGGAGGAGAGTACAAGCCTCTCCTCCCAGACATAAAGCTAACGACTAATATCCCAATACACTCAGAGGGGGCAGGTAATCCTCACCTGTATAAGCACCGATCACCTTAACGAGATCCCACCTGTTCTTCCTTTCGGCACCACTTTTGCCGACAACGATAAAGGCATTGTATTTGAAGATAGGCTGGCGATCAGCTCTCCATGTTGCTGTACCCTTCACCGAATCGAAGGTAGGATTATCCATTATGGCCTTGGTGATTTTTTTGGGATTTGAGCTCTGCGCAATGGAGAGGCCGCGGAGGGCTTCTTGTGTCCCAATATAGGCCATGGCGGAATAGGGATCAGGCGGATAGCCATATACGCGCGAGAATTTTTCGGCAAAGGCTCGTCCCTGTTCGACGATCTCCTTGTCATCGAAACCACTGAGATCGTAGTACCAGCTCATGAGCGAATATACACCTTCCAGAGCTTCGGCGGGGACACCGCTGCCGAAGACGTTCGTCATCCAGTTAAAGAAGATCTGCGTCTTGGCCTTCAAGCCTGTTTCATAAGTCTGTTTGAGTACGTTTATGGCATCATTACCCCAATGCGCCAGCATCACGACATCCGGTTTCATTTCTATTATTTTGGTCAGATAGGATGTGAAGTCACTGGTTCCTACAGGTGATTCAAGATACTCCGCTTTGACGCCGTACTTTGCGAAAGCGTCTCTGGCTCCATTCCACTGGTCCGTGCCGAAGGCGTACGCCGGCCCGAAAAAGACGATCTTTTTCGGCTTCATATTCTTGATGATGTAAGAAGCGCTGCCGAAGCCGGCCGAATATGCGGCACCATGCACAGCAAATGTGGATGGAGCCATCTCCTTTTTGTCGAACATCTTAAGAGCGACAACATTTACCGGGAAATAAGCAATATTCAGCTTCTTTACCTGCTTGTTCAGGGCGGCTGTAATTGACGCGAAAGTCTGGCCGACTATTACATGTACTTTCTCTTCATTTACAAGCTCTCGGAAGCGACGAATAGCCACATCCGGTTTTGTCTCATCATCCTTGACAACAAAACTAACCTTGACTTTCTTACCACCCCAGTTTAAACCGCCGGCTGCGTTAATTTCATCGATGGCAAGCTTGGCACCATCAAGCTGCACCGGACCAACCGGAGAGGCCGCGCCGGTCAGACCGAACATGAGGCCTACTTTAACCTCTTTGGGGGCTTTATCAGCCACAGCACCCATGGGCAGTGCCACGCTCAGCGCGATCACTGCTGCTAAGATTACCCATTTGTTTCTCCTGCTTGATTTCATCACTTACCTCCTCACACTTCTGCGAATACATCCAATTTCATCCACAACCCAACCACTTTTCAGTTTGTTTCTCACTGTTTTCTGGTACTTCTAAGCTGCGCCTCGTGTCGCATCATGATATGGCAGACAAAAACTCATCGGCGGTGACAACCTTACCGATACGCGGGAAAATGACCTCTTCTGCATATTCCTGCTCTCGGTCGGTGTCCGTAGCAGTGCAATCCTTGATAACCATTACTCTGAAGCCAAGGTCATAGGCTGACCTGGCTGTAGCCTCTACACACCAATTCGTGTGGAATCCCGCCAACGCTACATGCTCTATTTCATTTGCTCGAAGCAGGTAATTAAGAGCAGTTGAATGGAATGCGTCCAGCGTCAACTTCCCGCGGACAATAATATCCCCGTCCTTCGGTATCAGGGGATCGATGATCTCCGGACCAGGAGTACCCTCCAGCCACGCGCCGGTTCCCCAGTCGGCCTTCATCTCCATCTCGATTCCCCTGAGACCTTCAGTTCCCGGACCACCCGGTTTTAACTCGGGGAACCCCGGCTTAAAAGCTTCAAAGGGTACATAAATTATTTTTACCTTGCCCCTGGCCTGGTCCAGCAGTCTGACCAGATGGCTGATCGTATCCCTTTTTTCCAGCTGTTCAGCGATATACTGATACATGGTTCCGCCAGGTGTTAAAAAATCGTTCTGCGGCTCAATAAGCACAATGGCCGTTTTTTCCCTGTCAAGCTTCATTTTCGACCTCCTTTCATCTTTTTATAAAATTCCTGATCCGGCGCAGGTCAGGAACGGATCAGCCCATATTTGAGTTCAACTCCT
>JBGMRC010000217.1:0-2684 GCA_048061075.1 bacterium
GGTCCTGCCAGCCCTGAGCTTAGTCGAAGGGGGACTAAACACTGTTGAGTCCCTTTTTTAACCCTGCCATCTTCTGCTATACTCAATATCCGTGAAAATGGGGACTCTTCCTGGAGTTCAGTGGGTTCAGAACTTGAAGGCTCGGGAGGTATAAGATGGACTATGGCGGAAAAGTCGGGATCACCCTCACCAGGCACATATACGAGAAGCAGAAGGAGCATCCTGAAGCGACGGGGGAGCTTACAGGGATCCTGAACCAGATAGCATTGGCCTCCAAGATAGTGTCGCGGGAGGTAAATAAGGCGGGCCTCGTGGAGATCCTGGGGCTTACGGGCGATGTGAATGTCCAGGGCGAGGAAGTGCAGAAGCTCGATGATTTCGCCAACGAGATCTTTCTCTACGCACTGGGGCGATCCGGGCACTTCTGTATCATGGCCACCGAGGAGGATGACGAGACCATTCCTATACCGGAAGGCTATAGAACGGGCCACTACTCCATCTCCCTCGATCCCCTGGACGGCTCGTCCAATATCGATGTGAACGTCAGTATAGGGACCATATTTTCGATTCACAGGAAAATAAGCGCTGGCGAGAAAGGTACGCTTGAAGACCTGCTCCAACCAGGCAGGAAACTGATAGCCGCCGGATATGTCGTTTACGGAAGCAGCACAATGCTTGTCATGTCCACGGGCAACGGTGTCCACGGCTTTACCAAGGATCCATCTGTGGGAGAGTTCCTGGAGTCCCATCGAGATATCAGGGTGCCTAAAAAAGGCAGGACCTACTCCATCAACGAGGGCAACTATCCCTACTGGTCGGCAGGGGTCAAGAGTTATATCGATTATCTGAAAGAGATGGACAAGGATACGAGCAGGCCCTACAGCGCCCGCTATATCGGCTCCATGGTGGCCGATATGCACCGCACACTACTGAGGGGGGGGATCTTCATGTATCCCGCAGACAGCAAGGACCCGAAAAAACCCCGTGGGAAGCTCAGACTGCTTTACGAGTGCTCGCCCATGGCGTTCCTGTGTGAGCAGGCCGGCGGCGCGGCCAGCACTGGCACCGGCCCGATCCTGGAGGTGGAACCCGTGGAGCTGCACCAGCGGGTGCCGTTCTTTGCCGGATCATTGGAAGATGTGAGGATGGCGGAGGAGTTTATCTCGAAATTCGATAGATAGGCTGGTTTCAGGTTTCATGTTTCAAGTAAATTGATCCAAGGTCCAATATCCATTCACTAATGATCTACACTCATTTGACCGCGGCCTGTCATAGAGCTACATATACTATATGGAACAGCTTCTCGTGTGGGTCTCGAAACAGTCCTGGGGTCTTATTATCGTTCTCTGTCTCACTCTGGGTCTTGCGCCCTTCAATCCGCCCCATCTCTGGCAGAAGCTCCAGATGCTCCACAAGGGAGTGCTGAAAAAGCCCCTGGACTGGTTTGACCTGTTCCTCCACGGATCTCCATGGATACTTCTGGTCCTGAAAGGATATCTTTTCTTGAGCCGGAATTAACAGGGTTGATACGGGTAATCTACATATATCGAATAAATAAAGGCTCCTCAGCGGCCTGCTTGCTCCTGCCAGTGGGCGAAGAACCGGCGTCCCCCGTAATCGATCAGCCATGGGATGTCCATGGTTTTTTTCTTTATATCTATTGCCTTTTCTACCGCTGCGATATCGTCAGGGTCGTTGTCGTGCAGGTAAGCAAATTTCAATATGGCTCCCATTGGCAGGAGTTCAGGGACGTTATAGTAATCTGAACCCGGGGGGCCGTCCCTGCCGATATATTTTCCCAGAAAAGGCCTTGGCTCCCCCAGAAGGATCCGGGCCGTATAGAGTGGGTCGCACGGCGAGAGAAGGACCAGGTCAAAGTCTATCTCCCTCCCGCCGGCGTTTTTCCCGTAGGTAAGATCCATACCCCTGATAAAGGGCGGGTCCTCGCCGCTCAGCAGGTATTTCATGTACAGGTTCCAGCGAATGACTCTGTGCTCTACCGGTTTTGGAGAGTCCGATGCCGGGTAGATCTCGTTTGACCTGAGAGCGATATCGAAGGTGAGCCAGCCGTCTTCCGGCAGGGGAAGATCGCGACCCAGGAGGAATGTCCTGTGGTTGTTGTGCTGGGCGAGAATTACCGCTATAGGCCTGTCATCCTCGTCAAGGACGATATGTACTGCAACGAAGTTGTCCAGTTCATGCCAGTCTTCAAGGTCGAACCTGAAGACAGCCAGAAACAGCTTGATCTGCAGGGGCAGCTTTGCCGCCAGTCCGCTCGTGGCAAAGACTATGTTGTATTTTAGAAAGGTCAGGTTGTAGGCTTTTGTAAATCCGTCATCGGTTGGGAAAGATACTGCCTCACGGTAGACCCTGCCGTAGATGACGGGTTTTCTTTCAAGTCCGGCTCCCTGGTACTCCTTTCGCTGAAAATCAAGATAGACCTCCTGGTTGTCAACATTGGCGGCGAGAACCTCAGGTGTGACGTTGCGCGTTATGATCTCCCCGTCCGGGTAGTTCCTCAGGACCGTAAAGGGCAGGTAGTCCCGGTAAAAATCAATGGGGTAGCTGCCTCCGGGCGGCAGGATCAGCTTCGGTCTGTACTTTGCCAGAAGCTCCCGATCCTCTTCCCCCGGCGGTGGGATCTCCTGCGCGCACCTGTCCTTGTAATATTCGGCAAAGCCGGG
>JBGMRC010000218.1:0-2680 GCA_048061075.1 bacterium
GCGAGGCCATAGACAGTTCCATCGAGGTGGCCAATAAAGAGTACCTGGTGACCTACGGCATAAAACCTGCCAGACCGGAGACGGGATATGGGTACATCAAGGCGGGCGAGCGAATAAATGGGGCCTTCATGGTTGAAAGCTTCGAGGAAAAACCCACACCGGACAGAGCCAGGACATTGTTCGACGACGGTAATTATTACTGGAATAGCGGTATTTTCTTCTTTTCCGCCCGAACAATCGTCAAAGAGGCCAGGAAATACCTTCCTGACATGATGGCATCCCTTGAAAAACTGGATCTGGAGAATTTCTCCAATATTGATGATGTCTACAGCGAGATTGAACCTGTTTCCATAGATTACGGCGTAATGGAACGCACGGACAGGGCCGCTGTAGTCCCTGCAGCGATGGGGTGGAGCGACGTGGGAAGCTGGGATTCCATCTACGATCTGGGAGAAAAAGACAGCAGCGGGAACGTAACAAGAGGGAATATTATCAGTATAGATACATCTGACTGCCTCCTGATAGGCAGCACCCGGGTGACAGCCGTTGCGGGCGTGAAGGATATTATCGTTGTGGATACCGAAGACGCCCTCCTGGTCTGCGGGAGGGGCGAGTCACAGGACGTCAGGAAGATAGTGGACATACTTCGGGATGAGGGACGCGGAGAGTTTATCAACCACACCACTGTAAAGAAGCCATGGGGTTCATTTACCGTTCTTGCTGAAGGCAGCGATCACAAGGTCAAGAGCATCGTAGTAAACCCCGGTGAAAAACTGAGCCTCCAGCTTCATCACCACAGGAGTGAACACTGGGTGGTTGTTAAAGGTATCGCGAAGGTAACGAGGGGCGAGGAAACGTACATACTCAAAAGCAACGAGAGCACTTTCATTCCCCTGGAGACAAAGCATCGTATCGAAAATCCCGGTGAATCCCTCCTGGAGATCATCGAGGTGTGGTACGGGGATAATCTGAGTGAGGATGATATTGAGCGTTTTGATGATATTTATGGACGGATTGATGATTGATTCTAGCAGGGATGAAGGGGATGGAGGGGATAAGAGCAGGCGTTGGGTAAAACACAAAGTGATTTGTAAAAAATCCCTCTCCCTTGATGGGAGAGGTTAGGAGAGGGTGAGTCACCCGTTATTGCGAGAAGCGTCGTCTGATGCGTAGCGACGCGGCAATCTCATAAGATCGCTTCGTCATTGTATTCCTCGCGATGACTATTTCTGGGACATGGGTCCTGGAACCCGGAACTCCAGCCGCAGGCTGGCCGGGGAGAGGCAGAGTTCAGATTACATTACATGAAACTTGAAACGGATTAAAATATGAAATTTCCCTATCACGTATTCAGAAAATACGACATCCGAGGGGTCTACGGAGAGGATATAACCGAGGACCTCGCATATGCCATAGGCTTTACCTTCGGCGAACTGTGCGTTGACAGGACTGGCATGTCCGATCCCCGCATAACCGTTGGGATGGACGCCAGGCTCCACTCGCCGCCCCTCAAAGAGTTCCTGGTGAAGGGTCTTGTAAAAGCCGGATGCCGGATAGTGGACCTGGGCATGTGTCCTACTCCTCTCGTCTATTATTCCGCTTTTACAGTGGAACCTGACGGGTTTGCCATGGTCACGGCGAGCCATAATCCGCCTGGTGATAACGGGTTCAAGCTGGGGATCGGCAGGGAAACTATCCACTCCGGGGATATAGAAAGTCTGGGCAGGGCCGCATCCTCCATATCCCGGACTGAGGATAAGCCGACACCTCATCAGTCCGAAAGCGTAGATATAATACCCATGTATCAGAAGGATATGGTCCAGCGATTCCCGGCCGTTTCGGGAGATATCGGAAAAATTGGAAGGCCGGTCAAGGTAGTCCTGGATTCGGGAAACGGTACTGCCGGTCCCGTGCTCCCCTGGATAATGAAAGAGCTGGGTTTTGATGTGATCGAACTTTTCAGCGAGCCGGACGGTCGCTTTCCCAATCATCATCCTGACCCGACACTGCCGGAGGCCCTCGAAGCGATAAGGAACGCGGTTGCCGAAAGCAGTGCCGACCTTGGAATATCCTTCGACGGTGATGCAGACAGAATTGGGGTCATTGACGAGGCCGGCAGCATCATCTGGGGAGATATGCTCCTTCTCCTCCTTGCAAAGGATATTATCAACGACGCTTTGAAGAGGGGAGGGGAGGCTCCCATTGTTATCTCCGAGGTCAAGGCTTCGCAGGTCCTTTACGACGAGGTGGAAAAGATGGGAGGCAGTCCTTTAATGTGGAAGACAGGGCACTCCCTGATCAAGGCCAAGATGAAGGAGACAGGAGCGGTGCTGGCAGGGGAGATGAGCGGGCACATGTTCTTTGCCGACAGGTATTTTGGGTACGATGACGCACTTTACGCGGGGCTCCGTCTGGCAGAGGTCTATGTGAAAGCCCTTGTTTCAGGCGAAGTTACCAGCTTTTCAGGCCTCCTGGCCGATGTTCCGTCCGTTTTCAATACACCCGAGATAAGGTTCCCCTCCAGCGATGATGAGAAATTCGAGAAGGTCGTTGCGGTGGGCAGGATCATGACAAGCAGGATGAAGGAGGGGGTAGAGCCGCGGATCCGGCAGATAATTGATCTGGACGGTGTGAGGGTGGTATTCGAGGACGGCTGGGGACTGGTCAGGGCCAGCAACAC
>JBGMRC010000219.1:0-2636 GCA_048061075.1 bacterium
GTACCCATGCCCCAGATTCCCTCAACTGTGATGATACCTGACGAAATAGCGGGCAAGTGGAAGGGAGTAGTACTGGAAGTTACCGATAAAGCTGCCGGCAAAAGCACGGATATCACAGTTAATATCGGAGATACCGCACCTCTGGGTGACACAGGATTGACTGTTTATGTTGAAGCATTCCTGCCGCACTTCACTATGGCAGGAGATGTATTTACCAGTTCTTCCGCGGAACTCGTGAACCCGGCCGCCCGGACCAGAATTACAGATGCCCTGGGTAACGAGCTCTTCTACGGTTGGCTGTTCTCCCTTTATCCGGACACCCATCCGTTCGAGCATTCTACTTACCGGATCGTCCTGAAGGATTACGTGGCGGTAAAATAGTAAGCTGGACAGGTTTTAGCGCCCATAGCTCAGCTGGATAGAGCGTCGGATTGCGGGTCCGAAGGTCGCACGTTCGAATCGTGCTGGGCGCGCCAGATCACAGATAACTGGAAAAAAGGAGAGATGTCCGAGTGGCTGAAGGAGCGCGCTTGGAAAGCGCGTATACGCTCACAAGGTGTATCGAGGGTTCGAATCCCTCTCTCTCCGCCATTTTATATCAGGATTGCCGGACAAAAAGCTTTCCGGTAGCTTGCTTATGGGTTGATGGCCAGGCTCTGCACGACGCCGGTTCCCGAATCCCGCCAGGTCCGGAAGGAAGCAACGGTAGGGCTTGCCGGCGGGTGTCGCAGATTCCCTGGCCTTCATCCCTCCCGAGAATGCGGCTTGTTGCTTACAGGTAACAGAAACCAGGCACACCATCCATAACAGGGGAACAGGTCTTAATGGCATATCTAGTGCTCGCGAGGAAATACAGACCAGGCTCTTTTTCAGAGGTGGTCGGCCAGGAACATGTGACCAGGACGCTAAAAAATGCTATCAAGGCAGGACGCCTGGGACACGCATTCCTCTTTTCCGGGATCAGAGGTGTCGGAAAGACCTCGGTAGCTCGTATACTTGCAAAAGCACTCAATTGCGAGGATTCCTCAACTGCTGAAGAGCCGTGCGGCAGCTGTCCTTCATGTCTTGAGGTAACTGAGGGCAAAAGTCTGGATGTCATAGAAATCGACGGCGCTTCTCACCGGAGGATCGATGACATCCGGGAGCTGAGGGAATCAGTCCTTTACGCACCCGGCCAGGATCGTCACAAGGTTTACATCATAGATGAAGTTCACATGCTCACTACCGAGGCGTTCAATGCGCTCCTGAAGACCCTGGAAGAACCCCCTCAGCGGGTTGTATTCATACTTGCCACAACAGAACCCCATAAAGTTCCAGTGACAATACAATCACGATGCCAGAGATACGATTTCAGGAGGATCCCCTCCCTGCCGATGGCCGAACATCTCGAGGAGATCTGCAGCAGAGAGGGAATAGATATTTCACATGACAGTCTCCGGAGACTGGCTATCGCGGCTGAAGGCAGCCTCCGTGATTCACAAAGCCTGTTGGACCAGGTTGTATCCTATGCCGGCGAGGAGGTTTCCGACGATGATGTAAATGTTGTTTTAGGAGCACTCGACCACGGCATGCTCATGCGGATCCTGGAAGCAGCGATCGGTGGATTGCCCGGGGAATCACTGAGGCTTGCCGGAGAAATGGTTGATAAGGGCGCTGAGCCCCTGAGGATCACGCTGGATATGATATCGCTTCTCAGAGCCCTGATGATTATCGTGGAGGTTGAGGAGCCTTCCGGTGTCCTTGACATGCCCGAAGGTGAGATAGAACCCTTAAAGAAAATTGCAGCCGGGATAAACCCTGAGCTCTTGAGGATTCAGTTTGCCGTCATGTCAAGGGCCGAAGAGAGAATGAGAAGGTCGCCCCAGCCCAGGTTCCATCTGGAGCTCGCTCTCGTTCATATGTCGCGTGCGGATGAGATCGTGCCCGTAACGGGGCAGGGTTCTCCAGTTGCGGGACCCGGCCTCACAGCCGGAGGCAAGGCAGTAGTTGAGCAATCACCGGCCAGGAGCGCGGATACCGAATCGCCTATGAGTACAGCCCCGGTTTTTGCTTCCATAGCGACACAGGAGGAGACGTGGGATGAACTGGTTTCTTTTATAGTTGGAGCGTCACCCAGCATCGGGAGCATGCTGGAGCAGTTGGTCTGCGTAAAGCTTGGAGGTGAAGAACTTGTCATAGGCGGGAAAAAAGGAGAGCTGTATCTGGACATCCTGAGCGAGAAAGAGAAGGTGGGGGAGCTGGAAGGTCTTTTCCAGGAGTTCTTTGCCCGGAAGATGAGGGTGAGATTCAAGGAGCTTAACGACGAGGAAAGGCTTCAGAATCACACAATCGTTGAAAAAAAGGACAGACAGGAATCCGACCTTGCCAGGAAGATCAGGAAAGAAACCATGGAACATAAGGCTGTAAGGGCTGCTATAGAAATATTCCAGGGCGAGCTGGAGGGAATTAGAGTACTTTCCCAGATGGTGGGCGCTGATATAAAAATAGAGGCAAAAGAGGAGGATGTATGAAAAATCTGGGCGACCTTATGAAAAAAGCCCAGCAGATGAAGGCCAACCTGGATAAGGTTCAGGCGGAACTCGCAGAAAAAGAGGTCGAAGCATCTGCCGGTGGAGGTATGGTGACGGCAACAGTTA
>JBGMRC010000220.1:0-2627 GCA_048061075.1 bacterium
AAAAAACTCCGCTACAAAGCATACAACGACTATCCCCTCCCCATCGGCCTGGGGCAGACGATATCCCAGCCTTACATTGTCGCCTTCATGACAGAGCTTCTCCAGCTCAACGGAAAGGAAAAGGTGTTCGAACTGGGGACGGGCTCTGGATACCAGGCTGCTGTAGCCTCAAGGGTGGCCGGGAAGGTCTTTTCTGTTGAGATCTACTCCGAGTTGGCCATATCTGCCGCCAAACGATTAAAAGATCTTGGTTACGATAACATCCAGGTAAAAGACGGCGACGGCTACTACGGTTGGGAATCTGAAGCGCCATTCGACGCCATCATCGTCACGGCAGCCGCCGACCACATCCCCCCACCCCTTATTGACCAACTCGCCCCAGGCGGGCGGCTTGTAATTCCCCTTGGTGGGCCCTTTTCAGTTCAGCAGCTCGTACTCGTTACCAAGGACAGCAAGGGCAGAGTCGAGGAAAAGCCCATTATTCCGGTTCGCTTCGTTCCACTCCTGGGCCGCTAGAGGTCGATGCTCCTCGCCTTCTCAGTATTCCTGCTCTCTGCTTCAGTACTGTTTTTCGAGATCGTTCTGATCCGCCTGCTTTCCATATCCCACTGGCAGCCTTTCGTAACCCTGGCCGTATCAGTGGCCCTTCTCGGGTTCGGCATCAGCGGCACCATCCTTTCCAGAGCAAAACACTGGATCTTTCCCAACAGAAAGTTGTTCTTTCCCCTTGGTGCCGGCCTTGCCTCTTTAACCTTCCGGCCGGCCGCGTTTCTCGCCCAGAAACTGAACACGGAGCCCGGATTGATATTCAGGGATCCGGCCCAGTGGCTTAACTTAGCCGCATTGGTCGGGATACTCATAGTTCCCTTCGTACTGGCATCCCTTGCCCTTGCCCTTCCCCTTCTGGAGCGGGAGACAGTCGGCAAATACTACGGCTGGAACCTTACAGGGTCATGTCTGGGTATCGTTTTATCCCTCCTGGCAATGGCAACACTTTCACCCTCCCGTCTCCCTCAGGGGGCGGCGGTTCTTGCAGCTGCGGCCTTTGTACTGTCACTGCTGCACTACTACAGGTTTTCCGTACCGGTCCTTGCCTTGACCGCCTTTATCCTTGCTGCTGCGTTGATGAGCCCCATCGGCCCTGTGCAGTTCGGGCAGTACAAGGACATATCATATGCCCTGCGCCTGCCGGATTCAGAAATTGTCCTGGAGAAATGGGGTATTTCCGGGAAGCTTCAGGTCGTTACAGCGCCGTCCATCAGGTCCGCCTCGGGGCTCTCCACCGAGTTCCGTGACAAACTGCCGCGTCAGGCTGCGCTGTACAGAGACGGTGACAGGATAGGGACCCTGATACTATCTGAAAGAGACAATGAGGATACACAGTACCTGGCGTGGCAGACAGCTTCTGCTCCCTATACCGTTCTCTCCATGGGTTCATCAGTCGCAATTGTTGGATTTGACGGCGGTGAGGAGATCGCACGAGCGAGGATAAGCGGCGCTTCCCATATCACTGTGATCGAGCCTGACGGGACGCTTGTAAGGACAGTTAAGGAATCGGGCCTCTTTAAACCCTGGATATTCAAGTCAGGCATCACTGAGTTCATCAACGACAGGGCAAGGCCCTACTTTGCTTCGAACAGGCATTCCTTCGACACGGTTATCTTTCACCTGTCCCGGAACCTGGCATCAACGGCCGCGGGCTTTGCTGGAACCTCGGAGGATTACAGCATCACCGTGGAAGGTATAAAGGCGGCCATGAATTCAATAATTCCGGGGGGTATTATCTCAATTACCGGCTGGAACCAGGCACCTCCCACCGGACGCTGGAAAGTGCTGGCTATTCTGAAACAGATCCCCGCACTTTATGATGGCAGCTTTTCCGGCCGCGTGTATCTTGTTGAAGGATGGTCTACCCAAACATTTCTTGTTAAACCGGATATATTTACCGATGAACAGATCTCCCGGCTCAGGTTTTTCAGTGAAACGAGGGGGTTCAAACTCAGGGACGCCGACGACTTTCCATCGTCACAGGTCGAAACGGGAAAAGGAGCCTACACCATTTCACCGGAAGATCTGGACCTGCGATCGCCCACCGACACCCGTCCATATCCCTGGCACTCCATTAAGACTTCTTACCTGGCGCGCCTCCTGGGAAAATCCAGGGAAGCGGCCTTCCCGCGGATCGAATGGGGATTTTTCTTCCTGGTTATGGCATTGGTCATCTCCGTGATCTTAGTATTGCCGCTTCTTTATTTTTCCCGACCGGGATCCGGCACTCACGGATACGGGTTCGGGTACCTGCTTTATTTCGTCTGCCTCGGCATCGGCTACATGACGGTCGAGATACTGCTTATCAAGCGTGCGGGACTGATAATGGGCCCGACTCAGCTCACTGCCGCTATAGTGATCGCGTCTTTTCTGTTCTTCTCGGGCCTGGGAAGCTGGACTGCTGAACGCATGCCTCACGATTCTGTGAAAGCAGCCCCTGTTTTTGTACTGATAGCCGTTTCCGCCGCGGCTGCGTATCTCCTCGTTCCCTACCTTCTGCCACTGGAAAGGGGCTTGAGAATCCCGCTTCTTTCTGTCGCCCTTTTCCCTGCTGCGTTCCTCATGGGTTTTCCCTTCCC
>JBGMRC010000221.1:0-2610 GCA_048061075.1 bacterium
CTCCTGGAGCTCACCGGCCTGAAATTCGTGGTCGAGCCTCCCGATATCAACGAGAGCAAGAACGAGAATGAAACCCCCAGAGAGCATGTGGAGAGGCTTGCTCAGGCCAAGGCGGCCAGTGTTGCCCAGGAGCATCCTGATGCGATTATTCTGGCGTGTGATACGGCAGTCATCCTCAATGGAAGAATAGTACTTGGGAAGCCTGAGAATAAAAAGGACGCCAAGGAAATGCTGGAACAGCTGGCCGGCAAGGAGCACACAGTTGTTTCAGCCGTGGCCGCGATCTGGTTGAGAAAGAGAAGGCAGTATATTGTTACGGTAGAGACCAAAGTCCGGATGAAGCAGCTGGAGGACTGGGAGATCCAATGGTACCTCGGCTCGGGGGAACCCCTTGACAAAGCTGGAGCCTACGCCATTCAGGGGCGCGGCTCTATCTTCATTGAGGGTATTGTTGGATCCTATACTAATGTTGTCGGGTTGCCGTTGATGGAGTCTGTATTGCTTTTACGCTCGTTTGGGATAAAGCTGTAACTCCCTTGGTTGAAAGTTAAAAGTTGAAGGTTGAAAGTTCGTAACCAACCCAACTACCAACAACAATTAATATAATTTCCAATTTTCGATTTCAATTAATCTGAAACTTGAAACTTGAAACCTGGAACTATTTCTTACCTAGTTTTTCAAATTTCGCCTGAAGTTCTTCTTTTGTTTCCTCATGATCAGGATCCGGCACGCAGCAATCCACCGGACAGACATCAGCACATTGTGGTTCGTCAAATGATCCGATGCACTCAGTGCATAGGGCCGGATCTATAATATATATTTCATCGCCTTGAGTTATTGCCAGGTTAGGACACTCCGGCTCGCAGACGCCGCAGTCTATACATTCCTCGGTTATGATCAATGCCATTATTTCCTCCTTTTTGCTGGATGTTCGGTTATGTTTTTTTATTTTAGCACCATTTTCCTGTTAAATGTGACTTCAGCATATGAATAGCATGATGCGTGAAATCAGGCTATAAGCTATAGGCGGTAGGCTATAGGCTAACAAACAGCACCACAACCTTACTCTTCCTCTCCCCTGGTGGGAGAGGAAACCTGCCGTTATTGAAAAACATTGAACGGCAGGTGAGGAGAGGGGGATATCCTGCCACCCTCCCCTTTGTCCCCTCCCATCGAGGGAGGGGATTATTTGAATCTCCAATTTCCAATTCCGCTTTCACCTGATATAAATAGATTCTATGCAGTCCATAGCAAAGAATATCCAAGAACTCAAAGAAAAGATCACATCCGCCGCCAAGAAAGCAGGCAGGGATCCTGAAGACATCCTACTTCTTGCCGTCAGCAAGACAGTTCCGACAGACAGGGTCAAACTTGCAAGGGAGGCTGGCCAGATAGACTTCGGTGAAAACAGGGTCCAGGAAGCCAGAGAGAAAATACCGAAACTTTCGGAAGATATAACATGGCACCTGGTGGGACACCTTCAACGGAACAAGGCAAAGTACTGTCCGGCGCTCTTCGACTGGATCCATTCTGTTGATTCCGTTGCCCTGGCAAAGGAGCTTGGCAAACGCTATGAGGAAAGGGGGAAGATGTGCAAGACCCTCGTCCAGGTGAACGTCTCAGGTGAAGAGTCCAAGTTCGGATGCCATCCGAACCTTGCCGAGGAGGTCTTTACAGCGATTCTGGAAGAGAACTTCCTTGAAGCTGTTGGTCTTATGACCATGCCCCCATTTTCCTGCGATCCTGAGGATTCCAGGCCGTATTTTGAGAATTTGAGAGAAATAAGGGATGAACTGACTGGCAGAGGCTATGGCCAGGACAACCTGAACGAGCTTTCCATGGGGATGAGCGGGGATTTCGAGGTTGCCATAGAGGAAGGAGCTACGATCATAAGGATCGGAACGGCTGTTTTCGGTGAACGGGATGGCTAGTCCCGGCAGCGATATGTCAATAGAGCCTGAGGCGATCTTGAAATTCCAGATTGACAGGAAGGACCTTCACATGATCGTTCGGTTGACGGCCGCACAGCGTTCCTTCCGCAAAATGGCCCCCTACTTTATCGCAGGCTTCCTATTCATTGGTCACGCGGCCGATGGTAATTACCTCAAAGGACTGGTCTGGGGCGCTGGTGTTGCCGCGCTTTTCCTGGGTCTGTCCAGATTCCTCTACATTCTACATGTGTATCTTGGAAGCAACGAAAGCTTTCTGGTTCCCCAACAGCTTTCCCTTTTCCCTGACGAACTGGTTGTGGAGAGTGAGAGCTCCAGAGAGGTATTCCCAAAGCCGGGGTTCCGTGATGTAATCGAGGGGAAAGGCTACCTGATGTTGAAGAGGGATGACGGAACCAGCCTGATCTTCATCGAAAGGAGCTTTGAAGATCCAGGCCAGTATCAAGTACTGAAGAATTGGATGCGTGGTGAGTGAAACAAGGCTATAGGCTATAGGCGGTAGGCTATAGGTTTAAAAAGTACTACAATAACCGCATTCATCCTCTCCCTGCCCCCCCATCATCAGTCTTCGCTAAAGCTACGACCTGACAAGAGGGAGGGGAGTAAACACCGTTTCCCCGGTTCTCCGATTCCCCGTTTCATATTTCTATTTCTTCCCTAA
>JBGMRC010000222.1:0-2604 GCA_048061075.1 bacterium
GCACAACCTATTACATGTCCCTTTTCAATCTTCAGACCGATTTCTGGACCTTTGTATGGCCCCGGGTCGCCCTGGGCTTCGGAATGGCCTGCATCTTTATCCCCCTCACCACACTCACTCTCTCCCACATTCCCAAACCTAATATGGGTGAGGCCACCTCCCTTTACAACCTCATCAGAAATATGGGCGGCAGTATAGGCATTGCCTTTGCGACCACCATGGCCGCCAGGCGTGCGCAATTCCACCAGTTCAGGCTCTCAGAGCATCTGACTCCTTTCGATCCATCATACGTTATCGGCAAGGCAAAGGCGGCAGCGATACTTTCGTCCAAAGGTATCTTTAACTTCCCACCTGACGCCGGAATTTACCGACAGCTTCTCATACAGTCTAATATGCTTGGATTCAACGATTCCTTTTTCATGATCTCCATGATGCTTTTTGCCGTCCTGCCTCTGGTGCTCATCCTTAAACTTCCTGAAGACTACGGTCCCGGCCGAAAATCGCGCTTGACTCGCAGCGGCCACCGGCTGAAAGAAAATTAATGAGAACCGCGGCAGTATTCTGTAAAATACCGGGAAAAGTGACTGTTTTTAACAGATTCATGATTGACACAGATGCCAGGTTCTGATGAAATCCTCGGCAGATTTCGGGTCCCATTTCAAGCTTGAAGGGAAGTTCAGTTTTGAGTACCATAATCATCACCTTGTTGGTTTACTTTTGGTGAAACGCTGGATCAACGCAACTTACCGCTCTAACAAGACTTTTTACGACCCTATCACTAATGAAAGAGAAAAAGTTGCTTCTAGTAGATGATGCGGAACTCTTCCTCAGTATGGAGCAGTCCTTTCTTGCAAGGGACTCTTTCGATATCTATACAGCTAAATCAGGTCCAGAAGCCCTTGATATAGCAAGGTCGGTTATCCCGGATCTGATCCTCCTGGACCTCTTCATGCCGGAAATGAACGGTGAACAGGTTTGCGCTGAACTGAAAAAAGATCCAAAGACGATGGACATCCCGATCCTCATTGTCACGGGCAGGCGTTCCGACGAGGCTTTAAAGAGATGCGCTGAATCAGGCTGCGATGGTTTCATCTACAAGCCCATCCTGCGAGAATCTCTCCTGGCCGCTGTGGAGGAGGTTCTTGTAATCGCCCAGAGAAAATTTATCAGAGCGCCCACGGAACTGGAATGCACCGTAACATCCGGAGATATGACTATGCAAACTACGATACATAATATCTCCGAGGGCGGAGTCTTTATCGCGATGAACATCCCCCCGGATGCCGGTTCTATTCTGGGTCTGGAATTTATGATCCCGGGCGCTGAGCACACTATAAGCTCAGAGGTGACTGTTCAATGGACTGCCAGCCTCAGGCAAAAGGGGCCCCTTGGGATGGGGGTTCGCTTTTTGAAGATTGATGATAAAGACAGAGATCTGATCAGGGATTTCGCCAAATCAGAGCTCATTATCTATAGAAAAAGTATGATAGACGGGAATCGGAACAACTAACCGGGAACTATTCAGCTTTCATATTGTTTGCACATTTGAAAGGAGAGCTTTGATGGCTCCGGAACTTGAGCACAACAACATCCACTCACCGATCCGCAACATCGGGTTCATCTCAACCCGCATCGCCGGCACAGACGGCGTATCCCTTGAAATACAGAAGTGGGCTGAAGTCCTGACGCGGCTGGGCTACAGATGTTACTACTTTGCCGGGGAGCTAGACCGACCCGATGAGGTTTCCTTCAACGTCAAGGAGGCGCACTTCGACCATCCAGAAGTGGAGGCTATTACCAAAGAGGTTTTCGGCAGACGTATCCGGAGGCGGGAAACAACCCGGAAAATCAACGAACTCAAAGACCTCCTGAAAACCAGACTCTACGACTTCCTGATAAAGCACTCCATCGACCTGATAATACCCGAAAACTGCCTGGCGATCCCCATGAACATTCCACTGGCCCTGGCCATTACGGAGCTGGTGGCAGAAACAGGCAAACCAACTATAGCCCATCACCACGATTTTTCATGGGAGCGCAATCGCTTTCTCGTAAATGCCTGTCAGGATTATCTTAACATGGCCTTCCCGCCGGACCTGCCGTCCATTCATCATGTTGTGATCAATTCCCTCGCGGCAGAGCAACTCAGCCATCGCAGGGGAATTTCAAATGTGATCATTCCAAACGTTCTCGATTTTGCGAATGAACCGCCTAAGCCCGACGAATATGAGCATGACCTGAGAAAGATGGCGGGCCTGGAAGAGGACGATCCGTTCATACTTCAGCCGACCAGAGTTGTTCCGAGGAAGTGGATCGAGCGCTCTATCGAGATTGTCAATGGGCTGAAACTGAAAAACCCGAAGCTTATTATCTCCCATTCCTCCGGCGACGAGGGCGATGATTACTACATCAGGATCAAGCAATACGCCAGGAACCATAATGTGGAGATCGTCCATATCGACCACATGATGAGCGCGAAGAGAACCACGGACAGCCAGGGCAACAAGCTCTTCACAATACGGGATGTCTACCAGTGCGCGGATCTCGTCACCTATCCCAGCGGTTACGAGGGTTTCGGCAACGCCTTTCTGGAGGCCATATACT
>JBGMRC010000223.1:0-2597 GCA_048061075.1 bacterium
AACTATAAATAAGGAGGCACGGCATGAAGGATAAATGGACATTACTGCTCATCATTTTTCTGGTCGCAACGGTGGGTGTGTCCTCTCGGGCAATGGCCGTGAGTAAAGACGATGGAAGACCCGACGGGGGCGTGCTGAATTACGGAGAGTATGGCAGGCCCGCCACCCTTGATCCCATCACCAGCAACGACATGATCTCGCTCCGGATAAGCGAATTGGTGTTCAACGGACTGGTGGGTATCAACGAGAAGCAGGAGATAGTCTCTGAGCTTGCCGACCGATGGGACGTAGCTGATGGTGGCAGCACTTATACATTCTACCTGAGGGAGGGCGTGACCTGGCATCCCAGGGAGGGTGAAGAGCCCAGGCCTTTCACCGCAGATGACGTCATTTTCACCTTCAACATAATGATGCATCCGAAAACGATCACACCCCTTAAGGTAAGGTACGAATTTATCGAGAGCGCCGAGAAGCTGGACGATCTCACCGTGCGTTTCAGGCTCAAGAGACCCATCCTGAATGCCCTGGCCAAGTTCAGCTTCAAGATCATTCCTTCCCACGGACCGGCCAATTCTTCCTTCCTCACACGGAGTGATCCTTTCGTGCAGAAGCCCATCGGAACCGGCCCCTACATGATAAAGCGCATCACCTCGGATCGAGAAGTAGTTCTGGTGGCGAACGAAAATTATTTCAGGGGACGGCCCCATATAGACAGGTTCGTTGGCAAGCCTTTTGCGGACCAGAACATCATGTCCCAGGCCCTGATGTTTAATGCTATCGACATGATAATCCTCGTAAACCCCCGGAACATTCCGGAGATCCAGGGTGACAGACGCTACGTCCTCCAGCCATACAACGCTCTTTCATATTCTTTCTTCGGTTACAACCTCAGAAATCCCCTCCTTGCCGATAAGCGTGTGAGACAGGCCTTCGCCCACGCAATAAACAGGCAGGAGATGCTGGATTCCTTCTTTAACGGACAGGGAACAATAATATCGGGCCCTTTCGCCCCGGGAAGTTGGGCCTACAACCTCGATGTCCTGCCCCTGAGATATAATCCTGGAAAAGCCAGAAGCCTCCTTGAAGAAGCCGGTTTCTCCATGGGCCCGGACGGCATCATGGAAAAAGACGGGGACCAGCTCTCCCTTACCCTGAAGGTGCCCATCGAAAAGGAAAGCGAGGCTGTAAAGCGAGTGGTGCTGGCATTCAAGAGCTACCTGAAAAAGGTCGGTGTAGACATAAGGGTGGAATTCAAGGAGTGGCTGTCCTGGAAAGAAGATGTCTTCCTGGACCATGACATGGATATTATCTTTGCTTCATGGGTTTTCGATGATTCCGCAGACATCTCATCCCTCTTTCACTCCTCGGAGATCGGTCCGTGGAAAAACAATTTCGGCGGCTATTCCAACCCTGTTGTGGACAGCCTGATCGTGGAGAGCAAGCTGACCCTCGACCATGAGAAACGCAGGACGATCTACAGGAAACTCCATGAACTGCTGGCCGACGAAAGCCCATATACCTTCCTGTGGACGCTGACGAATTACGCAGCCTACCATAAAAAGGTCAGGCATATGGCTATTCACCCCTATAAGTTCTTCTCCTTCGCTGACGACTGGTATATTCCGAGAGAGGACCAGAAGTAGAACTGATAGCCAGGGAGGCCACACGATAACTGAAAATATCAGCATATGAAACTCACTTCCATAAGGCCGATAGCCTTTACCCTGGCGAGAGAGCTGGTAATTACCGCGTTCCTGCTCGTCGGGGTGAGTTTCGTAGTCTTCGTTATCCTGTACATGGCCCCTGGAGATCCTTTTGCCAGCCTGCTGCAGGGGCAGATGAGCGTGGTCCAGGGTAGTGGTGTATATGATTCCATAGGCGTACCCACAACCTGGTACGGTCAGTACCTTTCCTGGCTGGGCAATATCTCTACAGCCAATTTCGGCACTTCGATCCATACGGGTCTTCCTGTGCTGGGTGAGGTCGTCAGGGTCGGTATCAACACCCTCTACCTGACCATTGGCGCCATGCTGATCACACTGGCAGTGGCGGTACCCATCGCCCTTATTTCCGCCAGACAGGGAACCACCGCGGTGACATGGCCACTGACCATATTCGCCTATGTGATATCGGCCCTTCCAATATTCTGGTTGGGTTATATCGCTATCTACATATCCACACACAAGTTCGGCTACTTTCCCATCACAGTGGGCTACTCATCCTCGCAGAGCCTGGATTTTATTTCCTTCCTCCTCCCCATAACAGTTCTGGGGCTGGGCAATGGTACGATCAGTGAGGTGGTCAGATACCTGCGTGAGGAAATGGAGAGGGTTTTTGCTGAAGACTATATTCGGACGGCTGTAGCCAAAGGAGGTTCCGTCTGGAGACACTCCTTTAAAGAGGGCTTCCTGATACCCATCACGCAGATAATAGCCTCCAAGATCCCCTTTATTCTGGGTGGAGCGGTCGTGGTGGAACAGGTCTTCAACTGGCCCGGAATGGGGCGGATGGCGTGGCAGGCGGCCCAGGACAGGGATTATCCGATAATTATGGGTATCGTTATTCTGGCCGCGGTAATAGTCCGGATGGGGAGCCTG
>JBGMRC010000224.1:0-2575 GCA_048061075.1 bacterium
AGGTTTATTAATATAAAGCAGGAAAGAGGGAGTAGGAAAGAGGAAAGAGGCAGGATGGTTTGAACCTGGAGTCTGGGCCCTGATTCCAGGCTAGCGCACTACGCCCTGCGCCCTTCGCACTTGCTTCAGAATAAATAAGACTAATTGCTGCACAAAGTGGGCAGTACTAAATTTTGAAAGGATCAACAAAAAGAATGCTAAACAGCATGGGTAAGAAAATATTCGGCAGCAAAAACGAGAGAGAACTAAAGAAAATTTCTCCACTCGTTCACAGCGTATTGGAGCTGGAGGGAAATATCTCTGCCCTTTCCGACAGCGAACTGGCCGGGAAAACCTCCGTGTTTAAAGACCGGCTCAGTAGAGGTGAACCCCTGGAAGACCTGCTTGTAGAGGCATTTGCGGTTGTCAGAGAGGTGGCGAAGCGTGTCCTGGATATGAGGCACTTCGACGTCCAGATACTGGGCGGTGTTGTCCTCCATGAGGGCAATATTGCTGAGATGAAAACCGGTGAAGGGAAAACCCTCGTTGCGACACTGCCGGTCTATCTGAATGCTCTTTCGGGTGCCGGTGTTCACGTAGTCACAGTCAACGACTACCTGGCCAGGCGGGACAGCGAATGGATGGGAAAGGTATATTTCTTTCTGGGTCTGGAGGTGGGGCTCATCCAGCACGATATGGACGATGCCGAGAGGGCGGCTGCCTATCGCGCGGATGTGACCTACGGTACCAACAACGAGTTCGGATTCGATTATCTTCGAGACAACATGAAATTTGAGCTCTCGGATTATGTCCAGCGCGACCTGAACTACGCGATTGTGGACGAGGTGGACAGCATACTGGTCGATGAAGCCCGAACTCCGTTGATAATCTCCGGACCTGCAGAAGAATCCACGGATAAGTATTTCACCTGCGACAAGCTGATTCCCAAACTCAAGGATGAGATGCATTTTACCGTGGATGAGAAGGCAAAAAGCGTGATGTTTACGGAGGAGGGCGTTGAAAGGATCGAGAATCTCCTCAATGTGGAAAACCTCTTCGAGCCCGCGAATATAGAACTTAACCATCACGTTCAACAGGCGCTGAGGGCCCACATTCTTTTCAGGAGGGACGTTGATTACGTTGTGAAGGATAACCAGGTTATCATAGTTGATGAATTTACCGGCAGGTTGATGCCGGGGAGGCGGTACAGCGACGGGCTCCATCAGGCGCTGGAGGCCAAGGAAAGCGTGAAGATCGAGAGCGAGAACCAGACCCTGGCCTCCATTACCTTCCAGAACTATTTCAGGATGTACAACAAACTGGCGGGGATGACAGGAACTGCCGATACTGAGGCGGCAGAGTTCAAAAAAATATACGACCTTGATGTTATCGTAGTGCCGACTCACATGCCTATGATCAGGGGAGATTTTCCAGATGTCATCTACAGGACAAGAAAGGAAAAAAACAACGGGATCCTGGAGGAGATCGTTGACTGCCACGATAGAGGGCAGCCGGTTCTGGTAGGAACAACCTCAATTGAGAATTCAGAGCTTCTGTCGAAGATGCTCAAGAGGGAGGGTGTCCCCCACCACGTTCTTAACGCGAAGCATCATGAGAATGAGGCGGAGATCATCGCCCAGGCCGGGCGGGAGAGCTCTGTAACTATTGCAACTAATATGGCAGGGCGTGGTACCGATATAGTCCTCGGAGGGAACGCCCAGTTTCTTGCCATGAGAAAAGCGAAACACACGGAGGGAGAAGAATACGAAAAAGCACTCAGCGATTACCGGTCAAAATGCGCCGGGGAGCGGGAAAATGTTCTCAATGCAGGCGGGCTTCATATACTCGGCACAGAGCGGCACGAGAGCAGGAGGATCGACAACCAGCTCAGGGGCCGGTCCGGCCGCCAGGGAGATCCCGGATCTTCGAGATTCTTCCTCAGCCTCGAGGATGACCTGATGAGGATCTTCGGTTCCGAGAAGATCTCCGGCTTGATGGAGAAGCTTGGCATGACAGAGGGACAGGAGATCGAGAACCGGATGGTCAGTAAGGCGATAGAGAACGCCCAGGCGAGGGTTGAGGGGCACAACTTTGACATACGCAAGCACCTCCTCGAATACGATGACGTCATGAACAAACAGCGGGAAGTTGTCTATGGCCAGAGGAGAGAGATACTGAACTCAGAGGATCTTTCAGAGTGGGTGAGTGAGATGGCGGCGGATGTCCTGGGATACGAAATGGATATTTACATCGATCCGAAGGCACACGGGGATGAATGGGATACCGAAGCGCTGTCTGACAGGATCTATTCGATCTTCGGAATTCGCCCTGACGAAGAGATATTTTCCGGGACCGTCGATGAGATCGCTGAAGCGTTGATAGAAAGCGTACAAAAAAAATATGCTGACAAAGAAGAACAGTATGGACCGGATCTGATCCGGCACCTGGAGCGGATTTTCCTGCTCCAGATCCTGGACACACAGTGGAAAGATCATCTTTATAACATGGATCAGCTGCGGGACGGGATCGGACTCAGAGGATACGGTCAGCGGGACCCCCTTTCAGAGTACAAAATAGAGGGTTTCGGAATGTTCTC
>JBGMRC010000225.1:0-2546 GCA_048061075.1 bacterium
GCGTAGTTGTCCCACGCCTGAACGAACTTGCCGTCCTTGTCCGCTGAGTTAGCCAGAAGGAGTGACAAGTGCCGTCCTTCCATATCCTGGATCACTCCACGGGCCCAAATAGTTACTTCATATACATCGGCCATAATTTATTACCTCCTTTGGTGCACACTTAAGAACCAATCTTGATTGGGTCGTAAAAAGTCCATTCATGGCTTTTTACTTACTTCACAAAAGATGGTTTAGCTATCTCCCCCCTTTCTGGCCTAGTCTTCCCGATTCCTCCTTTCCTTTACTGTAAAAAGGCCAGTCTCTATATCTTCCAGGTGCTCGCGCATCAACGTCTCGGCGAGCTCCTTATCCCCTGATTTGATCGCTTCCAGGATCTCCCTGTGCCGCACCAGGGATTTTTCCGGCCGGCCCTCTATCTGGAGGGACTTTTCCCGGCTCTCGGTGAGAGAATCCATAACGGTATCCATGATGCGGATAAGTATGGCGTTCTTTGTTGCCGCGGCGAGCTTGTCGTGAAATTTTTTATCCACATCCGTACCCATCGAACCGCTGTTTATCTTCTCCTCCTGTGCATCCAGGATCTTCTCCAGCTCATCTACCTCTTCCGGTGTCGCCCGCTCCGCAGCCAGGCTTGCAAGCTGGGGCTCTATAAGGCGCCTCATTTCGAAAAGCTCTATCTGGCCGTCCTTTTCGGTGAAGATCACGGAGGCTAGAGGATCCACCAGGTCTTCGATGGGCTGACGGGCAATGTAGGTCCCGTCTCCCTGGCGGCTCTCCAGGAGCCCCTGGCTCTCCAGAGAGCGCACTGCTTCCCGGACCGAGGACCTGCTCACCTTGAAAACTTCTGAAAGCTCCCTTTCAGAGGGAAGCTGATCCCCTGATTTAAGCCTGCCCTGTTCCACCATATCTTTCACCTTGGCAACTATCTCCTCGTATACCTTCGTTTTTTTAACCGGCTTGAACATCATCGCCTACCCCACTGTGTCCGCGGTACGGAGCTAGTGCTTTACTTGAGAGGCATCAGCTGATGAGATCGTGTGCTGCGCTGTAGCATCCTCGAAGTGCCTGGATGTGACCACGCAGCCGGAAATATCCGATTCCTGGCCATTGCCAAGAAACTCTTCCAAAGCCAGCATAACGGCCCTTTTGCACAATGCCTCGATATCGGCCCCTGTCCATCCCTCGCTTATTTCCGCCAGATTACCAAGATCCACACTGGCCTGGAAAGGAAGTGACTGTATATAGGTCTGAAGGATCTCCTCCCTCTCGTTCCGCTGAGGAAGAGGAAATTCAATTATATAATCGAAGCGGCCAGCCCTGAGCAGGGCTGGTTCCACCAGGTCTATCCGATTTGTAGCGGCCACAACTATTACTCCTAAAGAGCCGTGGAGCTCATCCAGTTCCCTGAAGAGCTGGCTGACAACACGCTGGGAAACGTCGCTGGAGTATTCCGCCGATCGGGCGGTGGCGATGGCCTCTATCTCGTCAAAGAAAAGAATGCACGGTGACGCCTGTCTGGCCCTCTTGAACACCTCTCGCAGGCCCTTTTCAGACTCCCCAACCCATTTTGACAGCAGGGTGGGCGGGTCCACTGTAAAGAGGGTCAAACCCATCTCCCCTGCCAACGCCTTTGCAAGCAGGGTCTTTCCCGTCCCCGAGGGTCCCGAGAACATGATGCCCTTCGGGGGCCCCAGGCGGGAATTGGCAAAAGTGGCCATGCCCCGAAGGGGCAGCTCCACGATGGACTTTAAATTGCGCTTTATCTCATCCAGCCCGCCCACGTCGCTGAAATTGACGCGGGGCCTCTCGCTGAGAAACTCCCGCGTTGAGGTGGGTACGACCCCTTTGAAAGCGTCCAGGAAATCTTCGCGCGTAACCACGATCTCGGCTCCTTCAGGCAGCCTGGGCTTTTCGTCAAGCTCGAATTTGATCTCCGGAAGTATCCTGCGCAGGGTAACCATACCGGCTTCCTTGCACAGGCCCTCTATGTCGGCTCCAACATACCCGTGGGTTATCTCGGCAAGACGGTCAAGATCAACATCCGCCGCCAGGGGCATCTTGCGGGAGTGGATCTTGAGTATCTGGAGGCGTCCGGCCCGGTTCGGCACTCCGATTGTGATCTCACGGTCAAAACGCCCGGGCCTTCTGAGAGCAGGATCCACCAGTTCGGGCATGTTTGTGGCGCCAATGATCACCACCTCTCCCCTGGAGACCAGGCCGTCCATAAGAGCAAGCAGCTGGGCGACCACTCTTTTTTCCACATCTCCCAGAACCTGGGCCCTCCTGGGAGCAAGGGCGTCGATCTCATCCAGAAAGATAATGCTCGGCGCGTTCCTGCGGGCCTCCTCGAAAACCTCTCTGAGTTTGGCCTCGCTCTCTCCGTAGAACTTGTGGATCACCTCAGGACCGTTGACGTGTATGAAATGGGCCCTGACCTCGTTGGATATGGTCCTTGCAAGGAGGGTCTTGCCAGTTCCAGGTGGTCCGGACAAAAGAACGCCCTGGGGAGGATCTATGCCCAGGGCGGTAAAAAGATCGGGGAATTT
>JBGMRC010000226.1:0-2493 GCA_048061075.1 bacterium
CTTTCTGTCTCGCCGTGTATTGCCCCGTAAATCTCCGGATCGTACTTTTTCAGTAGACTGCTGGACAAATCACTCCTCCGTTCTTCCTTGCAGGCCCATTTTGGAAAATCCCCTACATACCCGGTTCTTCCATCTTGTCGATCCTTCTCCTGTGCCTGCCCCCTTCAAAGTGGGTATCCAGCCACGCATCGAGGATATCGATAGCCAATTCGCTTCCCAGGACCCTGCCTCCGAGCACCAGTACATTAGAGTCATTGTGGCGCCTTGCTACCGACGCGGTAAAATGATCGTGGCACAGCGCGGCCCTGATGCCCCGGTAACGGTTGGCGCTCATGGACATACCCAGCCCCGTACCGCAGACAAGGATCCCCCTGTCTGCCCCGCCATTGAGAATGCACTCCGTAAGTTTCCTGGCGAAATCGGGGTAATCAACGGACTCGCCTGAGTGGGGTCCAAGGTCGATCACCTCCACATTCCTGTCCTCAAGATGCTCTTTTATGATGCCCTTTAGGTCAAAACCTGCATGATCAGAGGCAACTGCGGTTGGCCTGCTTCCTCGTAAATCACTGCTCATTTTAACCTGCCGAAATTGAAGTGAGGGGCGTGGGATCGAAAGGCCACTTTACATCCTCTTCATCCTGATTCGCTTGCCGCGTCAGAACTCCCCTGACCTCTCGAAATTCTGCGCTCTAAAAACGGTCCCTGAATACCGGAACAAAAAACTTATAGAGACTATACTTTTCGCCCTTTTTTTGTCAAGGAGTGAAGCTAAAAAAATTCATAAAGTCCAACGCCCGTAGCATTTTATGATACAATTTTCGCTTAACCACCTTCTGTGTATCGGGGAAGGAACTGACTCTATTTATTTCCTATGGACTATCTGAGTTGCAAAGCCGCCGTCCTCGAGGCCGGTCAGTATTTTGTCGGATCACGCCTGAAGGACGCCAGCTGTCCGGCACCCACAGAGGCCCACCTGCTTTTCGAAGGCCGGAACCCTCTGGTCCTGTCCATCTATCCGGAAAGGCCTGGTCTGTTCATCGCGCCGTCGAAGGGCATCAGTAAGGGGATGATCTCCGGTTTCTCGGATATTCTCAGGGCCCGCCTGAAAGGCGCAAGGCTCACCGGCATGACCATGCCGCTGCCCGGAGAGCGGATAGTGGAGATGAGCTTTGAGGCGCCATGGCCCGGCAGACCCGGTGAGATTTACCGGCTCATATTTGAAATTATGGGCCGCCACAGCAACCTGATCCTGCTGGACACCGAATCACGTATTCTTTCTCCCCTCAAAACGGTTCCCGAGGATAAAAGCAGGATTCGTCCGATACTGTCGGGATTGACCTGGACACCCCCTCCGCCCAGGAGCGGGGTCCCCATTGAGGAAGCCCACAGGAATGACCTGAATATCGATGCAGTTTACGACAGGGCAGCCGCCCTTACGGAACATGTATCCGGCATGTCTCCAGCCGCCGCCAGGCAGGCTATCGCAATGGTCACTGCCGAAATGGTATCTGACATCAATAGTGCCCTTTCGGAGCTGGTCTCCCAGGCTGATGGGCGATCAGGGTACAACTATACCCTGGAAGGCCGCCATTACCTCTCCTCCTTCATGCCAGTCGAGGCTGATCCTGGCTCCATTGAGAGTCACTCCCCCTTTTCAGCGGCTGCCTGGCACTGGCGATCCGATACCGTTCCTGCGGAAACCACGCAGGAAAATTCACACAGGGCCCACCTGGAAAAGAGGCTTGAAAGCTTAAGAGCTCGATTCTTCAGGGAGCTGGACGGAGTCGTCAGGGAGGAAAGCAGGTGCCATGAGCATGAGGAGGTGCGTCTCAAGGCCGAGACAGTGCTGAACAACCTTCACAACGTTCCTCGCGGCACAAGGAATATAAGCCTCCCCCGTTCTGACAGTCCGGAGATTTCCTTTGACATCGAGCTTATCCCTTCGCTTTCGGCCCAGGAGAACGCGCAGCGGATGTTCGAACTGGCCAAAAGACTCAAGAGGGGTCTTTCCGAGGTAACCCAGAGGAAGACCGAACTCCAGACCGGGCTTGCCCGGATCGAGGATGCACTCCTCACCCTTGAGGCCGGTGAAAGCGCTGAGGCCGAAAAGGTGCTGGCGAGTGGAGGACCCGTGGCGGGCAGACCGGATCCTCATGACATACAACCCAGGGGGCCGGGAAGGGCTTACACCCATTCGGGATTCAGGATCCTCGTAGGAAGGAGCGCAGCCGACAACGAGAAGGTTACTTTCAAGGCGGCCGGGCCCCACGATCTATGGCTTCACGCCAGGGACTACCCCGGGTCCCACGTGGTCATACTGGCGGAAAAGAAAAATATTCCCGAAGAGGTCGTCCGCTACGCGGCGACCTTGGCAGCCCGGAGCAGCGGCACGAAGGGCGACTCATCGGCGGAGGTTATGGTCACCCAGAGAAAGTGGGTCCGGAAGATAAAGGGGGGCAAGCCGGGGCAGGTGCGGGTGGAGAGGTTCCGGTC